>NZ_JAQHXR010000001.1:303383-606766 GCF_027859255.1 Helicobacter ibis | reverse complement strand
TACTAATAATGTAAATAGAATTGCAGATGATATTATTAGTGATGTAAATAAGAAAAGATTCTAGGAGTCTTTTCTTAGAATTATTTAGTTTATTTAACGGATATATAGTTCTATAATTTAATATAGATTCTAATATTAGAAACTCTAATATATATTTAAATTCAACTTCTAACTAAGCAACTTTAATCCAATGCTTGAAGTAATGATAAGAAAGATAAAAAATAGCTTTAAAAATGATTTAGATTCTTTAAAAAATAAAATCCCAATTAAAACTCCACCACAAGCACCAATACCTGTCCATATCGCATAAGTTGTCCCCATAGGAATCTCACGCATAGCAAGGCTTAAAAATCCAAAGCTAAGCATGAAAACAAACATAATAGCAAGTAAGAATATTTTACGCTTTGTTAGCACAAATTGCTTCATCACAAATACCCCAATAATCTCCATGCACCCAGCCAAAAGCAAATATATCCATGAAAGCATTATTTTGTCCTCTTTTGTTGTGATGTGCTAGTGGCAAATGCATACTCACCCACTATATAGCGATAGCTTATATTTTCTAAAGAGGAGAATCCTTCTAACATAGATTCTAAAAATCCTTTACCTAAAGCCATTATTCTTCCTTATTAGATTTATTAATAAATTTTAAGTATTTTGATTATTTTGTGTAAGCTCATCAAGCCCTAACTCGTGGGAGAATTCCTCTATTATCTCTTCATCGCCTTCTTTACTTATAAGCTTTAGCCCAATCACGCCAACAATCAACACGCAAATAAGCCCAACACGCCATATATCAAATCTCTCTCCAAAATATAGCATTTCAGCCATCACTACACCTGCTGTGCCAATACCTACAAATACCGCATATGCTACGCTCACCTCCACACTCCTACATGCTGTAATCATAGCAGTAAATGAAAACATAATCCCAATGCCTGTAAGGATATAAAGCCAAAGACTATCAGCATACTTTAGCCCACTCACCCAAAACACCTCCACAATCCCACCTAAGACAATTAAAATCCAACCTATATTTTTACTTTGCATATCTCGCCCAAGTTCTTAAATTTTGCAATTTTACACTATGGAATCTTACTTTTATTTGGATTCTAATGGAGTAAAATCCATAGTGGTTTTGGCGAAATTATAGCACTAGAACCAATATTTTTTCTTCATTATTTAAGCAAAACCAAAAAACGATAATCTTTATCTTAATTTCTTTATGGTGCAAGTGGTAATAATTGTGAACTTACATACTAGGTAAAGCTGGAACTATCACAACTACTTCTAAAATCTTCATCATAGAAATAGAAAATAAAAAGGTATTAAAAGAAGAAAGTGAAGTGAGCATAAGAGAAGAAGAGGGGGTTTTAGTGCTGTATGCACTCTCCAATAAAGATAAATCCTTGCAAATTTAGCATTATAGAATCTTATAAAAATGAAGAAAGCTATAAAAAACACAGAAAGCAAACATTTTCAAAAATACAAGCAAGGCACACTGCATATGATAAAAAGCCTAAAATTTATCCCCAGGAAATTTAGAAGTTTTAAAAGCACAGAAGAGTGATTTTAGTAAGAATCATTGGGCAATAATTATTTTTTAATTGATTTAAAAAAAGAGCAGAGCGTTTTTAGCAAATACTTGGCTTTTAGATAGTTGTTCTTTGGTTTATAACTATTTTGTGTGAAAATTATAGTTTTCAATACAATTAATAGTATTTTATTTTTTGTTGGTATTTAAACACTAATTTTAATTGTGTAGAAAATTGCTATGAGGAAAACTTATAAGAGACAAAAAACTATTGTTGTGGATACTAGAAATCCAGTTGTTGAATATCACAATGATTTTAGTGATGTTATCTTTGATAATTTTAATGAGATTGATTTTGATATTTTCTTTGCATTATGTTCTGTATTGAAAAACAAATACAACAAGTTGGTTTTAATTTCTTTTAGAGATATTTTAAATTTAATTGACACTTCAAGCTTTGAAAATGGAAAATCTTCATTAAGAGTAAATAAAAAAAGATTCTATGAAAACTTAGTGTTTTTTGCCACCAAATTAAGTTCTTTGAAGTTTGAATCTAATTTAATTTATGAAGATGGTTATCGATATTTTAAGGTTTCTTCTTTCTTTGAGGAAATATCAGTTGATGAGCGTTTGGAAGTTTTGGCTATTAAAGTTAGCAATAGTGGAGCTTTTTTTATTAATAACATTATTGAATACTATACTAAATTTGAATTAAAGGAATTTTGCAGTCTAAGAGGTAAATATTCTAAGAATCTTTATAGGTTATTGAAGCAATTTAATAATCTAGGTGAGTGTTATATTGATTTTAATAAATTTAGAAGACTTATGGGAGTTTCTAGCAATTTAAGGAATTGTGATTTCGATAGGAGAATTTTAAATCCAGCAATAACGATGTTGAATCAAAACAATCACAAAAATGAGCCTTATTTTAAAAATTTATTGCGGTATTGCGTTGAATAGATATGCAATAAAACCTGTATTTTTCACATGATTTGTTAGCTCATAGAATTTAAATTTAATCTTTATCGCACCACTTGAATATGGTGCAATCTCATATGTATTGTATATAAATATAAAATTGTCAGAATCTATCTGAAAGCTAGATGGCATAGTATTTAGTGGCTTATCTGGCTCAAATAGCATATTAGCGTCTATAGTTTCTTTTAATTTTTTATCTATTAGTTTTAACAATTCATCTGATTTAACAAAAATATCATCTATTTGCAACATCAAAAAATCTTTAGATTCTAAGTCATATAATCGGCTACCATAGTAAGAATTCCCATGTGCTCCGCCTGTATAAGAATATACAACTTCATTAAATACAATAATCTTGGAATCTATATAGCCGATATTTAAGAGATTCCTAAAATCAAAGTTTATATCTACTTCATTTCTGGCTGAATATACATTTGCATTTGATAATTCTTTAACACTATTGCAATTGTCACACAAACCATGCATTTTGCGATTTTCTATTTCGAATGTTTTTTGTATTGTTTCTACAAATTGCGGGTAAAATGATTCATTAAATTTTCTATTACCTTCTATAAATGGAACACTAAAGCTATAGTTAAAGAATCTAGGATTCTGCCCTACTTTGCTTTGTGCTATCTCTTCAATGTTGAAATTTGCAATGTTTATGTTGCTATATTTAATCTTACTTTCACAAAAATAAAACTTATCTCCATTAAAGCTAGAATCTATATTTTCAAATTCTAATTTTTGATAATTATTTACTATTTTATTACTTTGCCAGATTCCTTGTATTGTAAATCCATTGCACTCATTAGAGTTAGAGCTTATTTTTAGTTCCTTTATATTTGGGATTTGCCTTTTTTTGGAATCTTTTATGCTAGATTCAAGTAGCGTCAAATGCAGAATTTTATTGTTATCTACTAGCTCATAATACGCCCATGCCCTAACCTCTTTTGTATCTTTATCCCCTATTATCCCTTCTAGTTGATAGAATCTATTTATATGAGCATTTTCATTTACTTTTGTATGTAGTATTTTTTGGGTGTTTTTTTCTTTGTAGTTTAGGTTTGTTAGAGCTATATCTTGTGTGCTTATAGTATCATTTCTTGTATTACTATAAGAATCCATATTTATATCTGCAAACACACTCATACTAGTAGCAAAGATAACATTGCTGCAAATAAGCCAAATAAACAATGCTTTTTTCATATTATTCCTTAGTTAATTTACGATAAATAAAATGCCACAGCAATATTAATAATCATGGCAATTAGCAATAAAGGCGTAGTTCTCTTTATAATATCCATTGGAGATACTTTGGCAAATCCAGCTAACGCCAAGATTCCACCAGAGATTGGCGAAGCAGCCCTTCCTAAGCATGATGCTATCTCTATTGGTAGAACCAAAGTTATAGGAGCTATCCCAAGTTTTGTCGCAATATCAGGGGCTAATTTACCAAATACATTAAAAGCAGCAATGCCACTACCCATGATAACACTTGCAAAATACACTAAAAAGCTAAGAATTGTGATTGATAATAACACAGCAATCCAAGCAAACTCACCCTCTTCACCAAAGCTTTTCATTGCATTTACCAAAATCCCTATTCCGCCTAGAGATTCAATTCCTTTTGCAAATACAGAAGTAGCAATTAAAATGCTAACAACACTTACAAAGATTTCTGCCATTCCCTTTAGGATAACAACCATGTCTTCACCTAGTTTTTTAGCGTCTTTATTTGCGTCCTTTGGTCCATAATCAAGTGCTATTAGAGATAGGACGCATACTGCTGTTATTGGTCGTATTTTTAGGGCTATTAGCACTGGATAAATACAAGCTAGAAGCAATAAAAGTAATCCAGTATAGCTTGAAATAACAATCTTTAACGCCATTCCAACTACAAAAGTTCCGCTTAAAATTAGATATTTATTTTGTATCTTACCTAGTGATTTATTTGCTAAAAATGCTAATTTGGCAGAAGCGTTTATATGCTTCATATAAGCAGCAAATCCAGCAACACTCATAATAATAAGCCCAGTTCCGCTAAGTTGCTCTTTAAAGGTAGCAACTATAAATGCATAACTATCAAGTAATACATTTAAAAAGCTAACATCTTCTCTTGTAGGAGACTTTGGTATTGGTGTACCTGTTATATAAAATGCAAAAATAATTAAAATTATTCCGGAAAATAAAAAGATAAAAATTGGATTATATTTTTTTAATATATAGTAAGACACTATTATGACAGATATTAAAGTCGAGAATATCATAAACAATTGCATTGCACACTCCCCCTAATTATACGCAAAACTATTATATTGTATCATGTTATTTAGTTGTTAATACTTTACAAATGTTATTTAAAGCTAGATTACTACCAATAAACTCTCTTTTTAGAATTTTGCAGCATTCAAACACACTAAAGCTTCCAGCAGCAGGATCAAGCACTATATCTCCAACATTGCTACAAGATTCTATTAATTTGCTTTGTAAACCTTTTGGCTTTACGTGTGGGTGAAGTTTTAGCTCATCTTGCGGAATCTTTTCCATATACACATCGCGGATATTATGCAGCTTCCAAGTATCTTTTGCTTTGAGTGGTTTTTTTTGTAAGATAAGCAAATATTCACTTTGTCGTCTCGTGCGATAACCCATACCCATTTTGCCCTTATCCCAAGTGATTAAATCCACAATCTGCAAACTTGTAGAATCTAGCCAAGACTTCACCCCCTCGCAGAGATGAAACTTATCAATCCATAGCATTAAGTAAGCACTTTTTTTAAGCACTCTATCAATCTCTTTGATAAAAGAAATTATAGTGTCCTCACTCATTTGCACCAAAGTCGCCCTACCCTTTTGACGCTCACCCTCATTACCATACTTAAGTTTTTCAAGCACACCACGATACTGCGGATCAAAAAAACACAGCGCAATGCTACTATCTTCTATTTGTTTTAGTAATTCCAAACCACAAATATTAAGGTATTTATTGAGCAAAGGCTGATTAGTCATGTTATTTTTGCCTTGCTACTTTTTTAATTATTTCCCAATTTTCTTTATATTTTTGAATGTCTTGCAATTTAACCTTTACACATTCCTCATCACTCAAACTATCTGCATAACTCATAGGTAAAATATAGCAAATTCCAACTTGTTTATCCACTGCGACATAAATATCGCAATCCTTGCTTGTAATGCGTTTGCCCCTGTTTCTTTCGTGTGTATGGTCTATACCTTGTCCGCCCCTATCTCTATCTTTAAAACTAATAACCTCACCACTAGAAATTCCTTTAATTTGGATTCGCAAAAGAATATTTTCAAAATCCACAATAGCATCATATCTGCTACTTCTTACATCTACATTTGAAGCATTAAAACCAGCCAAAATTGCCCTTGCGATAAACAAAAACTGAGCACTATCTCCAGCATTTGCAGTCATTACACCAGAATTAATATTTAATAAATTTGTAGAAAATCCATCAATACTTGCTACAAAAAGAGATTTTTCTAAAACTTTAGAAAGCTTACTTTGTATAAATTTAAATTTTTTATCATTATTAAATATTTCTTGTATATGTGTTAGTGCAACATCTTTGAGTTTGGAAATATCTATTTTTTTAGCTACCTCTACAAAAATTTGTGTCTCTAAAAAACGCTCAACATCTGCTTTATATAATATTTCATCATTTGCAATATCTACAATTTTATTTTTCTTATAATCAAGTTTTTCAAATCTTTGTAAAATTTTTGCTTTAAAACTATCATTATCAAGTAGGCTCATATATCTTGTTCGTAAATAATCTTTAATTTGTGTTTCATTGGGCGTTGCATTCTTAAAGCTACTTGGTTTTTCGTTAAATGCCTCAATATGTTCTTTTGTAAAATTCTCTATATCTTCCATCATAATACCTCCACTATTTTATTTGCTATTGCTTCTATCACGCCCACAGAAACACTATTGCCTATTTGTTTATAAAGGGAAGCATTTGAAAGTGTGCTAGGCAAAATAAAGCTATCAGAAAATCCTTGAAATCTAGCACATTCTCTAGGGGTTAATTTCCTTATATCTTTATTATCAATTACTAAAGGAACATTGTGCCCACCTGTTCCCATATTTGCAGTTAGTGTGGGACATAAATTTGATTTATTTTCCCTTACATAGTGTCTTCTCCACTGATAAAGAGTGTTTTTGTTTTTCATATTTTCTTTTAAAATATCATAATATTTTGTATGAGTATAATAAAACTCATCACTTACTTTTTTATCCAATAAATCTTGTATATTTTTTGTCAATGGAATCTCTTTTGGGAATTTAAACTTTTTATAAGCTTTAGAATCTAAAAACCCAACCAAATAAATTCTCTCTCTATTCTGTGGAATATTCCCATATTTAGCGGTATTTAATACTTCATGCTTTACAAAATAACCTAATTTTTCAAGCTCTTGTAAAATAATTTTTAATGTATTACCTTTATCATGTGTTTTTAAATTCTTAACATTTTCTAAAAATACTACTTTTGGTTTAAAATGTTCTAAATATCTTAAAATTCCAAAAAATACATTGCCTCGTTCATCATTAAAACCCTTGCGATATCCAGCCACAGAAAAAGCTTGACAAGGAAAACCAGCACTAATAATATCCACCTTATTTAATTTCTCTAAAGCAACATTATTAATATCATCATTGACAATTAGATTCTTAAAATTTGCCCTATATGTCTCACAAGCTTTAGAATCTATTTCAACTGCCCAAGTAGTATTAACTCCTGCATTTTTGAAACCAAGCTCAATACCTCCAATACCAGCAAACAAACTTCCCAAAAGCATTAAGATTCCTTAAAATATACTAAACATTATCCACAAGCATTAGCCTTTTTTATGGCCTTGTGATATGCATTTATATCAATGTTGCCTCTATTGGCATTAAATATTGCATAATATTCTACACTTATGCAACCAACATATGCAAAAGTATAATAAAGCGGTTTAAGTAAAGATTGCATATTTTTAGTAGATTTTAAGAGAATTTTGTTAGTGCTAGAAGCCTCCCAAAATGTATGTGCGAAAATAATTAATGCTTTCATAATAAAACTACCTAAAACACTCTCTTAAAGATAGAATCTACATTTTTAGTGTAGTAGCTAAACTCAAAGCATTCTTTAATTGCCTCTTCTCCGATGATATTTACAAGATCGCTATCGCTTAATAAATGTTGTAAATACAAGCTTTCGCCCTTGTCATTTACCACAGCTTTACCCTCTTGTAAGTCCGCCCATACTTTCATGGCATTTCTTTGCACGATTTTATAGGCTTCTTCTCTTTTTACACCTTTTTTTGGAAGCTCTAGTAAGATTCTTTGAGAGAAGACTAGCCCACCGGTTAGATTTAGGTTTTTCATCATATTTTTAGGATATACGACGAGGTTTTTTATAAGGTTTGTAAGGCGCACAAGCATAAAATCACTTGCAATAAAACTATCTGGTAAGATGAATCTCTCCACACTAGAGTGGCTAATATCTCTTTCATGCCAAAGGGCTACATTCTCCATAGAAGGCAAAGCATAAGATCTTATTATTCTACAAAGCCCTGTTATGTTTTCGCTTAGCACTGGATTTCTTTTGTGTGGCATAGCAGAGCTTCCCTTTTGTCCCTCGCTAAAATATTCTTCTGCTTCATACACTTCTGTTCTTTGCATATGTCGGATTTGAACAGCAAACTTCTCACAACTACTAGCCAAAAGTGCTAAATCGCTCATAAGCCTAGCATAACGATCCCTTTGGATTACTTGATTGCTAGCAGGAGCAGCTTTAAGCCCTAGATCTGCACACACTAGCTCTTCAAGCTCTATTGGTGTGTGAGCTAGATTGCCCATAGCACCGCTTAGCTGTCCCACAGATATTACTTCCATTGTGGATTCTAAAGCCTTCTCGTGGCGTGAGATCTCATCATACCATATGGCTAAAACTAAGCCAAAGGTAATAGGTTCTCCATGAATGCCATGGCTTCGCCCAACCATAAGTGTGTCTTTATGCTCCATTGCACGATTTTTAATTGCTTCTTTTAACTCTTTAACATCTTGTAAAATAATTTTTAAAGAATCTCTCATTTGCAATGCAACAGCAGTATCAATACAATCACTTGAAGTAATTCCATAATGAAACCATCTTGATTCTTCACCCAAAGATTCTGCTACACTTGTGGTAAATGCAATTAAATCATGCTTAGTAATTGCTTCAATCTCGTCTATTCTTGCAATGTCAAATTTTGCATTTTTGCAAATCTTCTCACAATCGCTATCTGGAACAAGCCCTAGCTTATTCCAGCCTCTAACTAAAGCCTTTTCAACTTCTAGCCATGCAGAGTATTTGGCATTCATATCCCATAGTTTTTTCATCTCTTCTCGTGCGTATCTTTCAACCATACTTATCCTTAACTTATAATATAAATAAAATTATAAGATACTTTTGTTTATATAAACTAGAAGCATTAAATTACTTCTTTATAATTCTTTTGTGATTTTGAATAAAAAAGAGATATTTAGAACTTTGTTTTTTAAAGGACAATTATGCAAGATACCCATAATAAACTTATAAAAGAGTTTTTAAAAGAAAAAGAAATTTTTGCAAAAACTTATCAAGAAACAATAAATTGGATAAATGAGTTTTATCATAATTCAAAGTTAGATTCCATTAAAAATAAATGTTTTGAGCTTAAAAAACTCGCTAAAAATAAAAAAGATTTATTAGATGTCCCAAAATACACCATAGAGCTTTCTGCGCAACTTAAAGAATTAAATAATGAAATTTACTACACTGCCCACACGCTACTTCAAGCGTTAAAAAATCATACCGCAATAGAGATTTATCATGACGCCAAAGAAAAAAAGAGGAAAGATGAAATTGGAAAACAATACGAGCAAGATAAATTTTTCTTAGAAAATTTATGTATTAAATTTGATGAAAAGTATTATATGAACTCTCTATATAATCTTGCAAAATACTTTGTTAAGCACTGGGTATTACTATTGACACTATGTAATGTCATAGGAGCACTTATTTTAATGAAGTATTTTATTATAGATATTCATTATACACCCATTATTACACAAGATAATATGTTGTATTTAATGGCTGTAACGGGAGTTATTGGTATAACTTGTACTATTTTTATAGGTTCAATCTTTACATTTTTTATTTTTTATATAAAAAAGATACAAGAAAATTCTAAACACTACTGGAGCAATAAACAAATTTTAACCTTTATTGCACTTATTGAGACACCACTTCTTTTGATTATTTTTGTCTCTTTAGGAGATGTCTTTGACATTTTTCCACAATGGATCTTAGTTGTACTTTGTGTTTCATTATTGATTGCATTTTTTGTTGTTGCAATATTTGTTATTAAAAATCATAAAGATAAATATTCTTCATTGCTTTATATGTTTTTTCTAGTTGTTTGCAATTTTATTGTTTATATTTTATTGATTTTATCACTAATAGAACCAACTGATACTTGGGAAGATTTAATGTTGCTTACTGCTTTATTTTTCATCTATAATTTCTTCTTTATATTTTTACCATTAAAACTCAACTTTAGCATCATAAACTCCCCTTTTATTATGACCACTTTCATAGCAACTCTTTTGATAATCCTAATGCTTTTTTCATCAAATATTATATCTCTACTAAAACTAGGCAATTATAATTTAAGTTCTATCTCTTTAAAGTCCGACACTCCTTCAAATTATCAAAAAAATTGCTATTTTATCCTGTCAAAAAATGAAATTATTTTAAAAAATGTCCATATACTCTCAAACAGAGGAGAAGAGATTTTGCTAGCCTGCAAAAGTAACCCTGTTTTAGCAAAAGAAAGTGATTTATTTTCCAAAATTAGCAATATTCCAAGCAATGCAAAAAACCTAACATTAAATTCAATTCACACAATTAATATTCCATCAATTTGCCAGACAAAAAATAAAATCAATGAAAAAGTTCAACTCACAAACATTCGCATTTTACATAAAAGAGATAATGATTTGGTTTTTGAATGCATTAGCCCACAATTTAACATCAAATCATCAGATGTTAATAATTCAGTGTATTAATTTCACGATTTAACACCAATCAAATGCACTTTGCATTGACATTGTGCAAGAAAAATCAATTTTAAGATTTTCTTGTATTCTTTGCCTCTTGCGTCTTTTGGACTATTTACGCCACTGCTCTAGTAAAACCTAAGTGCAATTTGTGTTACACAAAACCGGCATTTTAAATTATGTTTTACACAATAACCCTCTCAACATTGGAATATATTATAAATCTTTATCAAATTTGTATTTAACTAAAAGCTCTGTTGATGTTACTTTGGATAGACCAAAGTTTCGAATTTGGTTTGCTACACCATTTGTTGGCAATGCAATAGCTACCCTAATAGTTTTAACAATTTTTAAGATAGCTTCCTAGCCATTTTAGTTCTTTTCTGTAACGAGAAAATAATTCGCTCACATTAGCATCATCAATATGTCCATCAATATCTATAAAAAAACAATATTCAAAATTACCATTCATCTTTGAAGGACGCGATTGAATTGAAGTCATATTTATATTTAAATCCCTTACATCATATAATAGCTGATATAACACTCCCGGCTTATCAGAGCCTTCCAAATTTGCAAAAATAGTTGTCTTATCATTTCCGCTTTTTTGATTTTTAAAATTACTCATAATTATAAATCTAGTTTTATTACCACTTGTATCTTCTATATTATCAAACATAACAGGCACATTATAAAGCTTTGAAGCAATACTTGAACAAATTGCTGCACTTTTTTTGTTTTCACTTGCTAGTTGTGCTGCTTTTGCTGTGGATTCTACTGGGATTCTTTCTATATGGTCTAAACTATGTTCATTTAAGAAATTAAAACATTGCCCAAAGGCTATATCTTTAGAGTATAAAACCTCTATTTCATCTAGCTTTTCTGATAGCGAAGCAAAGCAATGATGAATCGGCATATAAACTTCAGCAACTATGTTGTATCTAGTATCCCTCAAAAGGTCTAAAGTCTCTCCAACAAATCCATTTTGATTATTCTCTATGGGTATTACTGCATAGCTCACGCGACCACTCTCTAGCGACTTTATCGTAGATTGTATTGTATTGTGTGAGAAATATTCACACATAGCACCAAACCTGCTTTCAGCTGCTTGATGTGTATAGCTACCAATAGGTCCTAAATAGGCTACTTTTTCTGGTAGCTCTAAATTTCTACTAACTGCAAACACTTCTAAATAAATCGCCTCTATCGCACTTTTAGTTAGAAAGTTTGGATTCTTAGCACTTAGGCGATTTATTATTTCTTGTTCTCGTTTTGGGTGGTAGATTGGAATATTATTTGTTGTCTTTGTCTTCCCTATTCTCTTTACGATTTCCATTCGCTTATCTAAAAGCTCTAAAATCTTATCGTCAATATTATCTATCTCTTCTCTAAAATGCTGTAATTTCATAAATCCCCCTACTTTGAACGATACACATCTAATGCAGCAAAACTCTGTGAAGTTGGCATTAATTCTATGCTATTTATATTTACATGTTTTGGCATATTTGCGACAAAATACACAGATTCTGCAATATCTTCTGGTTTTAATGCATTTGAATCTCTATATAACTCCTCCACCTTTTTACTATCTCCTTTGAATCTAACAAGCGAAAACTCGCTATCACTAGACAAACCCGGCTCAATATTGCTAACCCTAACCCCGCTTCCTGCCACATCAGCTTTTAGATTTAAAGAAAATTGCTTTACAAATGCTTTTGTAGCTCCATATACATTACCTCCCGGATACGGATATGTCCCTGCTATTGAGCCTATATTTATTATATGTCCATTTTTATTTTCTATCATTTTTGGTAAAAAGTAATGAGTAATAAAGCTTAATGCCTTAATATTTACCTCTATCATTCTATCCCAATCATCAAATTCACAATTTTGAGCCTTAGCAATTCCAAGTGCTAATCCAGCATTATTTATTAAAATATCTACATCTTTATAATCTTTATCCAAAGATTCAAAGCCTCTTAATAATTCATCTCTATTGCAAATATCACAAGCAATAATTTGACAATTTTTAATTTCATCTTTTAAAGATTCTAGCTTTTCTTTCCTTCTTGCAACTGCTACAACCTTATGTCCATTATTAGCAAACTTCTTTGCAATAGCCCTACCAAATCCAGCTGAAGCTCCAGTAACTAAAACACTCATAAACAACCCCTATTTACAAGTTTGTATCTTTTTATTATGCTCTAATATTTCTTCTTCTTTATTTATCTCTTCTTGCGATATTGTAGACATTATCTCTTTTGCCTTCTTGCAATCTTTTAGTTTATAATAACCCCATGCAAGCGAATCTAAATAATATACATTAGAAGGCTCTATTAATAAAGCTTTTTCTACATATTTAATGCCCTTATTTATATCCATGTCATTATCAATTAGCAAATACCCAAGATAATTAAGATATAATGCTTCATTAAAGTCTTGCAATGCTTTTTCTAGCTTTGTGCTAACTTCATTTAGAATCTTTTTATCTTTTTTATCATTTGCACTTTCGTATATATACACTGCCTCTAGTGCTAAATAGCCTGAATTACCGCTCATATCATATAAATCATTTAAGATTCTAATGCTGTTTTTATAATCTTTTTTAATATTATAAATATCTAATAAAATCTCCAAAAATCTCTCATCGCTATATGTCAAGCTATGATTAGTTTCTAGTAGTTTTTGTGCTTTATTTAGCTCTTTTGTTTTTAGATAGATTTCTAGTATGACTTGCAAGTATTGAATCTTGTTTGTCTCTTCATATAGTTGTTTATATATCTGAATTGCTTGTTCATATTTCTCTTCTTTTACATATATTAGAGCTAACTTTTCACCTATTAACTGCGTTATTCCATACTTTTTTATGTGATTTTTATATAGATTTATAGACTTATTTGTATCATTTAAAAACAAAGCATAAGTTGAAGCAAGTTTATCTAAAATAAGCTCATTGTGGTTTATTTCATAGGCCTCTTGCAGATATTTTGCACTATTTTTATAATCATTTTGTAAAAAATACACAGAAGATAGCGTTTCTAAGTTTTTTTCACTTCTATCATTTTTCACAAGGATTCGTGCCTCAAATCTTGCAGCTTCGTATTGTTTGGTTGAAGTTAGAATCCCTATTAGAACATTTCTTATTTCATCGTCATCTAAATTTGTCTTTAAATATCGATCTGCTTGCTTTTTAGCTTCACTTACATCTCCCATAAGTATTAAGATTCCTATAATCTCCTTCAAATACACCTTATTATCTGTAATTGTATAAGCTTGTTGAAAAGCATCTTTTGCTTCTTTATATTTTTTGAGATCTAAGTAATAATAACCTAATGCAATATACTCATCTTCTCTACTTACAGATTCAAAGATATAAGGATTATTAACTACATTTGTCGCTCTAACGCAACCATATACAAAGATAACAATAGCAACCAAAAACAAAACACTACTTCTTGCAAACACCTATACATTCCTTTAATAATGGTTCAAAGTCATCTTTATAGCATTCCCAAAACGGAAATGACACACATTGCTTTGGTCTTCTGCTATATATTTGACATTTTCTTGTCTCTTCGTCAAAAAACACACAAGCATGTCCTTTGCCATCTTTTTGAATCTTCTCTGTTAGTGAGTATTTATACCCTACTTTTCGGACAAATTTTACAGAAAATTCATTAAAATCCATATTTAAAAACTTCGATATTTCTTCTATATCATAAGGCGTTACAAAGACATATCCACTCTCCCCAGTGCAACACTTTCCGCCACACTCTTCGCACTTTGAAGGATCAAAGGTAAAATCATACTCTAACATTTAATGCTCCATGTATTTGCTTTTTTATAAATCTCTTTTACTTCCATGCTAAATTCTCCATTATCATGTGTAAATAATGGTGGCAATATTTTACTTTGACTTTTTGAATTTTTCTTTGCCCTACATAGAAAAATAGTAGAATCTTTTGAACTACTAGGATATACAAATCTTATTTCTATTGGATTAATTTTGTATCGCTTTAGAGAAGTAAGCACATCACAAAGTGCCTTTGAATCATAGCAAAAGACAAACTCTCCATTAGGTTTTAAAATTGAATTTATCTTTTCTATCATTGATAATAATGGTAGATTCTCGCTATATCTTGCCATATAAATCCACTCATTTTCACTCTTTATTACATTTGAGTGGTAAAAAGGCGGATTTGAGATAATAAAATCAAATCTAGATTCCAAAAAATCATATTCTAAAAAATCACCCAAAATACAATTAGCACTTATTTTATTTATCCTAAAATTATTCGCACACAATAAAAATGCATTTTTGTTTTTTTCAATTGAACTTAAGCTTATTGATATATCTCTAGCACATAAGATCCCAAGTATCCCACAACCAGCCCCAACATCAAGCACATATGAATCTTTTTTTAGAAACTTAAGTGCAAAGTCATACAAAAACAAAGTATCGCTATTGTAGCAGTATCCATTTTTTGGTTGATAAATTTGCGTCATTGATACTCTATTTCTAAAACTAGTTTTTGGCTTGAATCTTTTAGATAGATTCCATTTTTATTTACAATATATATAAGTGTTCCTTGGGATCTTTTAATTGTCTGTGTGAATCCAAATTCATTTTTCAAGAATCCTTCTTTGTTAAATATTGGTTCTCCCAATAAAACATTCCTAAAATCAAGTCCCAAATAAGAATCATCGCCAAAAAATCGCCTAACAAGTGAGGCATTAGAATAGCATTGATTATCTATACAAATACTATTTTTTGTAACTTTAAAGCTAAAAAGTAAATTTCCAGCATTAAACAACTCTAAAGAAGCATTATTTGAATCTTTTTTCAAAAATCCAACATCATTGTATTTAAAAGAATTTGTAAGAAATAAGACAACTGCAGATTTTTTATTGCTTGGTAAAGTGGGATTTGCACACCCCACTACCATAAAGATAAGCAACAATCCTAGAATTGTTCGCCTGTTAATACACGATACCATCTTTTTCCATCAAGCTTTAATTCCATGCTAACTTGGCATAATCCATCTTTATAGATAGTTTCTACTATTTCAGCATTTCTAATAACCGCCATAACTTTAGTTTTGATAGTAGAGTTCTTTAGCACCATGTCTCTAACTGTATCTTGTGCATTTACTCTAATACCATACATTTTTTCACCAATTTGTCTATAAGCATCTACAATTGCAGCTCTCTTAGCTAACGCTAAAGCTTGTGCAGGAGAAACCGTAGTTTCGGGTGCTACACCCATACCAATAGCACTAATTTCAATAATGCTAGATGGTGTCATCATAGGTGCATTTGGGATTAATATCTCATCTCCACCAACTTCTACACCTTGCAATCCTGATGGTGCATTTGAGTTTCTACCACTAGTTTGGAAGCTTGATCTGCCAACTGGAGAAGTAGAAGGACTAACTCCAACAACAGAAGTAGAAGTACTAACTCCACCTACTTGTGCTACTAATAAACTTGTCCCTAAAAGCATTCCTGCTAATACTGAAGATATTGTTTTCTTTGTCATTTCAATCCTTTTTGACATTAATTTACAAAACATAGTAAAGCAATAAGTGTTCCAACTTTACAACTTTAGCGTTTCACGGAATTCCGCTATCATCTTTTCACAATTTTCATCAAACAACTCCCCTGCCTTCTTCCATAATGGTAATATATTATCACTAGGTATATGCAATGCCGCTAAAGCTATTGTGTATAAAAAGTGACTTATTGATCCGCCAAATAATATTGTAATAAAATCGTCCCTCTTTGCTACTTTTACTATTTCATCTATGAACCTATCTAAACAATTAAACAAATCTTTTTTATTTGTGATTTTTTGCTTAAACATATCTGATAGATGTCGTTTAAAAGCAAGAATCTCAAACATATATATCTTATCATCTTTAGAATAAAATCCAATCTCACTAGGATCACCAAAGAGTGATTTTAGATTCTTTATTTCTTGCTTTTTATTTATTTTCTTTAATTCAAACTCATCTGCCAAAGTTGGCTTAGCACCTTTTATATAAGCACCATCACTTAAGTTTAAAACATTAAAAGGGTTAAGTCTTGCAAATGCTTCTTCTAACGTAGCACGAGATAGTGAAAATAATGAATCTGAATAAATATCATCACTAAAATTACCATCTACCCTATACGCATCCTCTGGAATCTCTGCCTTCTCTTCTCCATAGTGAGAGCCTTTGGCATGTTTTGTAGAGCCTTTTTTATAGCCACAATCAATACCACACAACAAAACATCACTCCCAAGATATGCGGCCAATGCAGCTCCTGCATTACCAACAAATGGCGCAGCAAACCCAACTTGAAACTTTGGTCTATTTAAAGCAGCAGCTGCTGAACCTTCTCTTTCAAAAATATATAACTCTTTTGCTACTTCTTTTGCATTTTTATTAAGCACACTGGCACACAATAGTGGAATATCATCTAAAGGTGCTTCAAGCAGAACTTTATCCAAGTAATCATGTCTTTCTATTTCTATTTGAAAATCAGGTTTTATACCATAGTTCAGCAATGGTTTTAATGCGGTGCCACAAGAAAATATTATCATTTTGTCTTTATTGTCTTTTATAAATGGTAACAATGAATCTAAGCTAGGTCCATTTCCAACCACACATATAGGTGCATTTACCCTCTTTGGTTCTATTAGAATCCTAGATGTTTTTGTAGCCTTTTTATTAGTAACACCTATTATTTCATCTTCAAATGTCCCCCAACCTCTCATAGCCAAACTATGTGCTTCATAAATTATATCTTTGACACTTTGTATCGTTGGCGTGTTATACATAGCAAGTTCAAATCTTATAGCACAAGCACTAAATCTTCTAAGGGCAAAATAAGAGATGATTGCTTCCCTATTTATTAAGCTTTCTATAAACATATATCCAGAATTGTTATTTGTTTTAACAAACAATAAAGGAAAATCGATAAAAAAACAAGCAATTCTAAACATATCTAAATTTTCTTCAAATATCAAAAAGCTATGGATAAAGTAATTTTCTGCCAATATCTGCAAAGCAATGCCACCACCTAAACCAAGCATGGTAATTGAGGGTAATAATCCATTAGGTAAATGATATGCTTGTGTTGTTGCTTTATTGTTTGTTACAAATTCTAAAAGACCATTGCACATCTTTGCAGTATTTCGAAACTCATCTCCCATTATTGAAGTCTCAGAGCCAAAATATCTATCCCATTTCTTGTTTATCGGAGGATTATATGCCAAATCCTCACTTATATCAAGCATCATGCTTTTGCCATCTACAATATCATAAACTAGAGTGTTATTTTTAACATCTATTATATTTATGCCCTCTTTTCCTATATATAGCCTATAATCATTAGCTGGTTGTTGTAATGGAGTTATTAAATGTGGATAATATTCTGCGAAAAATGTCATATTGTTACTAAATCTCTGTTCGCAAAACTTTTGTATTTCTTCACAACTAGAACTTCTTAAAATCTCCAAAATACCCATTTAACACCTTAAAATTAAACATAATTAGTGTATTATACATTAAATTTATCGATAGATTAGGAATCAATATGTTTTTGGAGTTTCTAAAACAGCCAAGAAAAGTTGGTGCTTTTTGCTCTAGCAGTAAAGCATTAAGTGTAGCTATGACGCATAATCTAAATATACAAAATGCAAAATGTATAGCAGAAATAGGTCCGGGCTTAGGTAGCTTTACAAATGAGATAATAAGACTAAAAGATAAAAATTCAACATTTATAGCGATAGAAATAAATAAAAATTTCTACAATATATTGTATGACAAGTTTGGACAAACACCAAATGTATATATAGAAAATCAAAATGCAAACAACATAAATAACATAATAAAATCAAAAAATATAGAAAATTTGGACATAGTTATATCTGGGATTCCTTGGACTATACTAAAGCCAAAAGATAAAATCACACTGCTATCCAATATAAACGAATCACTAAAAAAAGGTGGAGTATTTTCTACATTCATGTATGCATTACCAACACCACAAGCAAAGTCATTTAGAAAAATACTTCATAAAAAATTCTCAAAAGTAAAAGTGTCCAAAATTATTTGGAAGAACTTTCCTCCTGCAATAATCTTTTATTGTAAAAAATAAGCAAAGTTTCCATGCAATTTAAGATTCAATAATTGTTTTTTAAATAGAATCCAAGTTTTATTTTACGAACAAAGGAATTTCATGCCTGATTTTAAAATATTTACCGGAAGTGCTCATGAAGAATTCTCAAAGAAAGTAGCAAAACAACTAGATGTTGAATTAGCGAAAGCCGAAGTTTCACGCTTTAGCGATGGCGAGATAAGTATTCGTTTGTGCGAGAGTGTGAGAGGTAAAGATGTTTTTGTAATACAGCCAACTTGCGAACCCACAAATGATAATTTAATGGAGCTTCTAATAATGACAGATGCACTAAAGAGAAGCTCTGCAAATTGTATAAATGTGATAATGCCCTACTTTGGCTATGCAAGACAAGATAGAAAGGCGGCACCTAGAGTCCCAATTAGCGCAAAGCTAGTAGCAGATTTATTGCAAATAGCAGGTATTACAAGAATAATAACAATGGATCTTCACGCAGGACAAATTCAAGGCTTCTTTGATATTCCGGTTGATAATTTATATGGCTCTATCGTATTTAAAGAATATATACAATCAAAATGCTTTATAAACGCAATAGTAGCAAGCCCAGATATAGGTGGTATAGCAAGAGCTAGATATTTTGCAAAACTTCTAGAACTAGACATAGCCATAATTGACAAAAGAAGAGAAAAGGCAAATGAAAGCGAAGTTATGAATGTAATAGGCAGTGTTGAGGACAAAAATGTAATCCTAATCGATGATATGATAGATACTGCAGGGACAATAGTAAAAGCTGCAAGTGCATTTAAGCAAAAAGGTGCTTTAAGTGTGATTGCATTAGGGACACATGCGGTATTAAGCGGACCTGCGTATGAGAGAATCGAAAATAGTGAGCTAGATGAAGTAATAGTAACTGATACAATCCCACTAAAAAAAGAATGCTCAAAAATAAAAACACTAAGCGTTGCACCACTATTTGCAGAAGTAATAAGGAGGATAAACAATAATGAAAGTGTTAATTCACTATTTTTGTAGAATCTTTATTGTATTTTTTTTAGTTGGCTTTATAAACGCAAAAGAAAGTCAAAAAATACAAGCTGTGCTTGAGACAACTTCTGGGAATATTACTCTAACTCTCTTCCCAGATGTCGCACCAAAAGCAGTAGAAAACTTTGTTACACATATAAATAATGGCTACTACAATGGAGTTATATTTCATAGGGTTATTAAAAAATTCATGATTCAAGGTGGAGACCCTACAGGAACTGGTAGAGGTGGAGAATCTATTTGGAAAAATGATTTTGAAGATGAGATAAAACAAGGATACGCATTTGATAGAGCTGGAATCTTAGCAATGGCAAATTCAGGTCCAAATACAAATGGAAGTCAATTTTTTATCACCACTACTAGAACACCTCATTTAAATGGATACCACACAATCTTTGGAGAAATAAGCAAGGATAAAGAAGAAGAAAGCTTAAGAGCACTAAGAAAGATAGAATACACACAAACTAATCAAAATGACAGACCAATTAAAGAACAAAAAATAATAAAAGCCTATGTAATACAATAACATAGGCTTTAAATTACTCGTGTGAATTTATTTTATTTCTCAAATCATCTGCACTAGCTTGAATCCTATTCATAACCTCTCTAGCATCTTCTGCTAATTCAACACTTGAATTAACCCTTTCAATGCTATATTGTGTCTTTTCAACAACTTGGCTTGTTTCATCTTTGATTGTATTTACCGTTGTTGTAATTTCAGTAATTGATTTACCAGTTCTTTCTGCTAACTTTCTTACTTCATCTGCAACAACTGCAAATCCTCTACCATGTTCTCCTGCTCTTGCAGCTTCTATTGCTGCATTTAGTGCTAGTAGATTTGTTTGGTCTGCTATATCTTTAATAGTTTGCACTATTGAAGTTATCTCTTCACTTTGTTTATTTAACTGCTCTATTCTTTCAGAGTTTTCAGCCATTACAGAGGCTATTTCTTGGATATTTTCAACCGTTCTACCAATCACATCCATACCTTGATTTGTAAGAACACTATTTTCATTTACGCTTTCTGTTACAATTTGTTGCGATTGTTCTTCTCTATTTTTTTGAGCAGTTATATCAGTTGCAAATTTAATAACCTTATAAACCTTTCCTTCGCTATCAAAAACAGGGTTATAACTTGCAATTAACCACAGCTGATTTCCGTTTTTGTCATATCTTACAAATGTATCTGATATAAATTCACCACTTTGAAGTTTTTTCCAAAACTCCCTATAAGATTCCGTCTTTGTATAGTTTGAATCGCAAAACATCTCATGATGTTTGCCTTTTATTTCATTTAGGCTATATTTAACCGTATTTAAAAAATTCTCATTAGCCTCTATAATTGTCCCATCTGGCATAAATTGAATTAAAGCCATAGATTTATCTGCTGCATTCATTACATTTTTTAAATCTAGTTGCTCATTAACCCTATCAGTAATATCAGAAGCAAATTTCACAACTTTAACTACATTCCCTTCTTCATCTAGTATTGGATTGTAATTTGCCTCTAGCCAAATAATATCTCCATTTTTCTTCACACGCTTAAAAAGTTTAGACACAAAAGTGCCTCTCTTTAATGTGTTCCAAAAATCTACATATTCTTGAGATTCGACTAATTGTTTTTGACAAAACATCTTATGATGATTGCCTTTTATTTCATCTAATGTATATCCAACTGTTTTTAAGAAATTTTCATTAGCATCTAAAATAATGCCATCTGGAGTAAATGAAATAACCGCCATTGATTTATTTATTGCTTTAAGCTGTCTTGCATAATCTAGACATTTGGCACTTACAGCATTTGAAGTGTTATTATTTTTAGCATTTTTACCAAACATAAGAAGTTCCCACAAATTTAAAATAAAAGCATAGATTGTATCAAAAATTATAAAAAAATAAAATATAATTTCACTAAATAATTCTAAGGAATATAGATGGATAATTATGAATATGGTAAGCTACTAAAAGAACTAGAAAGCAAACAACAAAATATAGAAAAAATATTAAACCCAAAAATACTGCAAGAAAAAATAAATGAAATCTCAAGTAAAGAGCAAGATTCAAGCTTCTGGGCTGATGCGAAAAATGCAGCTAATTTGCAAAAAGAAAAAAAAATATATATAAGACAATTAGAAAAATATAACACAGCCACAAAAGCCCTAAATGACGCAAAAGAATTATTTGAACTAGCAAATGATGATGAAGAACTCTTAGAATCTTTATTTGAAGAAGCAGATAATCTAAATCAAACAATAAAAAATGCAGAAATAGAGGTAATGCTAAACGATAAATTAGATTCAAATAATGCAATTTTTACAATCACTCCAGGTGCTGGCGGAACAGAATCTCAAGATTGGGCTTCAATGCTATATAGAATGTATTTGCGATGGGCTGAGAGAAGAGGCTTTAAGGTTGAACTCTTAGACTATCAAGAAGGAGATGAAGCAGGAATAAAAGATGCAAGTTTTATCATAAAAGGAGAAAATGCTTATGGCTACGCAAAAGCTGAAAACGGTGTACATAGACTAGTTAGAATTTCACCATTTGATTCAAACGCAAAAAGACATACAAGTTTTACTTCAGTTAGTGTAATACCAGAAATAGAAGATGATATAGAAATACAAATAGAAGAAAAAGACTTAAGAATAGATACATACCGTGCTTCAGGTGCAGGGGGGCAACATGTAAATAAAACAGAATCTGCAATAAGAATCACGCACCTACCAACAGGCATAGTAGTGCAATGTCAAAATGATAGAAGCCAACACAAAAATAAAGCAAGTGCTTTAAAAATGCTAAAAGCAAAGCTATATGAAAGAGAAAGATTAAAAAAAGAAGAAGAAACAAATATAGATGAAAAAAGTGAGATAGGTTGGGGATATCAAATTAGGAGCTATGTGTTAGCACCTCACCAACAAATAAAAGATTTGCGCTCCAACATTGCATATAGCAATGTTAGTGCGATACTAGATGGAGATATAGATGAAATTTTAGAAGGAGTGTTAGTCTATAACTCCACCAAAGAATCTTAAGAAATTAGTCGTGCTAACTCTTGTAGATTCAAGTTGTTTTTAAATGGGCTCTCACTCTCGCTTGAGTTAAATAAAAGCTCATTTAATTTAGAGTAGTTTGCCTCATCGAATCTCTTTAGTAGTAAATCAACCAATCCGCTATTAGGTTGATTATTGCTTCCAATAGATTCTATATCTTTGAAGCTTTCTTCTAATTTTTTCCAAATATTTGATATATCAGCACTCACGCCATTTGTGGCATTGTGCAATGAATCCAAACTAAAGCTAAACGAGAAACTCTTATATGTTGCACTGCTAAAACTCCAATTAAAGCCACCATTACCATTGTTGCTAATTGATGTAGAGGCAAAATTCGTTTCAGTCCATGAAGCACTAAAGCTTAGATTCTCCAAATACACCTTAGAGCCAAGTAGGCTATTGCCATTTAGCATACTATTTAGTATTTGTTCATTTTGTTGTTGTGATTTTATTGGATCTTTTACCAAGTCTATATGGTGGATATTACCACTACTTCCATCATCTCTAATAAAATCAGAAGTCTTTTGCTTAATACCTAGCAAGTCCCCCTTCTCACCCATTAGATACTCTTTATCATCTTTAGCATCAAGATATATAACCCCTATACCCTTCTCACCTAAGCCTACTAACTCGCCTTCTCCTTTTTCATTTGGCGACCAAATTCTAAGCTTATTGTATATTGGATCATTTTTATCTATTTTGCCATCTTTATTACTATCATATTGTGCTAGATCTTTAAATCCATCTCCACTTTGTGTGCCAAATAGCTCATTGCCATCATTAATTTTTCCGTCATTATTCTTATCTAACGCTAGGAATCCAGAGCCTTTTTTAAGAGTTGATATTTGATCTTCTTTACCATCGCTATCAAGATCGAAGCTCATCGTAGTATCGCTTAGTTCAGTCCCGCTTCCTTCATAGTCAATAACAAGCGGATCTATAATTTCAGCACCCTCTTCTTTATCAACTATGCTTCCACTGCCATTTCCGCTATTTGAACCATTTATTTGTATATTTTGTATAAAACTTTGAGATATGCTAATGCTTAAATCAAGTTCTTTTTTTACGCCATCTTGTCCTACTATAGTGCCTTTTATAGATAACTCTAATGATTGATAGAAACCTTGAGTAATGCTTATCCCGCTTTGAGAACCGCCAATTTGAATAGGTGGTCTTGTGGCAATATTACCACTTATAAGATCAGTAATATCTTTTATGCTATCAATAGAAGAAGTTGGTCTATCTTGCCCATATAACTCCTCCCATATCTTCATAATATCATTTTTAATTTCAGCTATTTTTTCTATTGCATGTGATACAATCTGCTTATGAAGGTCGCCAAACTTATTGTTTGCAACTTCACTTGAAGCAACCACATTTGAAGCTTTGCTTCCTTCATCTTTTTCATTTATGGTTGTATTGCTAGTAGTTGGAACACTATTTGCTTTATCATTTTTAATCTCTTCTCCAAGAGCACTCCAATGCGTGGTGGTATATGAGGCTTTAAGAGAAGAGAAATTCATACCTGTCTGCATGACTTTCTCCTTGAAAATTTAAATTGCATTAGTTATATCGACACTTTTCTAAAAAAATTAACAATTAATTAACAAGAAATAAAATTTTAATAAGTTACTAAAATCTCAAAGCCTTAAATTTAATATTTTAATCACACTTTATTCTATAAAACAAAATCAAGTCATAAAGAATCTGTAATTTCTACATCTTTAAAATTTAAGCCATATTTATTGAATCTGCATACGCTTTTTTATTGAATTAGCACATATATAAGCACCACTCCAAGCAAAAGCTAAATTATGACCACCTCTTTTGCCTACAATATCTAGCACTTCACCTATAATATATAAATTTTTATATTTTTTACTCTCAAAAGTATCTATATTTATACATTCAAAGCTAATCCCACCTCCGCATACTTCAGCGTTATTTGCTTCTTGAGTTAATTCTGGCGTTATTTGAAGATTTTTAATTGTATAAACTATGTTCTTAATACTTTTAATATCGCTTTTTTTATTATTTGTTAAATATTTTGCTAGTTTTGGATTTACAATACCGCTTAAAACCTCGCACAAACTGGCATTCTTATAAGTTTTAATGGAATTTATTAGAATCTTTTCTAATGCTTCTTTAGAAATATTTGGCAGTAAATCAACGCTAAAACTAGGAATCTCACATAGATTCAAATAATAAGAAATATCCAAAATGCCAAACCCCGAAACACCATAATTTGTAAACAATAAATCACCATCTATCTCTATAATTTTTATATTTTTATCTTTTAGAGTTATCTTTGAAAACACTTTCAAGCCATTTAAATCACAAAATACTTGTTTGCATTTTAATGGAGTTAAAACAGGATAAGTATCTACTAGCTGAAAGCCTAATTTCTGACCTAGTCTATACCCACTATCACTACCACCTAGTCTCTCATGTGCATTACTACCACATGAAACCACTACAAAATCATATTCATATTCTTGTTTATTGCTTTTTATTTTATAGTTTTTATCAAGCTTAATATCTATTATTTCTTCATTACATCTAATATGAACTTCCTCTAAAGAAAGCTGAAATACTTCTAATACACTCTTAGCGCTATAAGACATAGGATATACTTTGCTTCCTTCTGCTATAAGAGGCAATCCAAGCTTACTGCATAGTTTGTAAAAATCAGAATATGTAAATTTATTTATAATTTTTTGTATTTGATTTTTATCTAGGCTAGAACTTGCATAATCACTGCTAGAACCATTTGTATTGTGTATATTACATTTACCATTACCACTAGCTAAGAGTTTTTTACCTATTGTTTTGTTTTTTTCAAAAATTGTAATATCAAGCCCACAACCCTTAAGCAGAACTGCCACGAAGATCCCACTCGCACCTCCGCCAATGATTGCAAGTTTTATTGAAAGCTCCCATAAGACATAAGTTTATTGTATCTTTTTTGCAAATAATCCTTATCTTCTAGTATTTCTTTTATGCTTCGTATCACATATTCTTTAAGTGCTTTGACAGCTGAATCTTTATCCCTATGTGCTCCAACTTTTGGCTCTAAGACTATATCATCAATCAAACCTGCTTTTTTTAATTCATTTGGAGTTATTTTCATTGCTTGTGTAGCACTTTCTATCTTTTGTGGATCATTCCACAATATAGCCGCACAGCCTTCAGGTGAAATAACGCTAAAGACCGAATACTCCATCATAGCAAGTCTATCTGCAACGCCAATAGCCAACGCTCCTCCACTACCACCTTCGCCTATTACTATTGAAATAGTTGGAATCTTCAATTTGCTAAACTCTTGTAGATTCTTAGCTATAGCTTCGCTTTGTCCCCTCTCTTCAGCTCCAACTCCGGGATATGCCCCTGGAGTATCTACAAGCATTAAAAGTGGTATATTAAACTTTTCTGCCATTTTGGCTACTCTTAGAGCTTTTCTATATCCCTCAGGGTTTGGCATACCAAAATTTCTAAAAATTTTATTCTTCGTGCCCCTACCCTTTTCTTCGCCAATTACCATTATTTTCTGTCCATCTATATTGCCGATATAACACACAATTGCATGATCATCGCTAAAATGTCTATCGCCATGTATTTCATACGAATCACTAAGCATAGCAGAAATATAATCTAAAGCATATGGCCTATCAGGGTGTCTAGCTAGTTGCAATTTTTGATAATCTGACAAATTAGAATAAATTTTTTCAACTTCCTTTTGCAAATCATTTTGCAAAATTTCAATAGCATGAGTATCATTTTTTAATTGTGCTGTAGCTATGCTATCTTGTATTGTTTTTATTTTAGATTCAAAATCCAAATAAACAGACACTTTTATTCCTTATATTTTTTTAAAAATAATAACTCCATTTGTGCCACCAAAGCCAAATGAATTACTCATTACAGCATCTACTTTTGCCTCTCTAGCTACATTTGGAATATAATCTAAATCACAATCTGGATCACTCTCTACTTGGTTTATCGTAGGTGGTAATATCCCTTTTTGCATAGCCATTATAGAAATAACAGCCTCTAAACCGCCTGCTGCACCAAGACAATGTCCAATTTGACCTTTAGTAGAGCTAACAGGAGGCACATTTCCTCCAAATACTCTCTTTAACGCCATAGTCTCATACATATCATTATATTTTGTGCTTGTCCCATGTGCATTTATATAGTCAATTTTTACATTTGCCATTTCTAATGCCATTTTCATAGCCCTATATGCACCCTCGCCCTCTGGTGCTGGTGTGGTTATGTGATTTGCATCTCCACTCTCTCCAAAGCCTACAATTTCAGCATAAATAGTAGCACCTCTAGCCTTAGCACTCTCATAGTCTTCAAGAACCAAAGCAGCAGCACCCTCACCCATGACAAATCCATTTCTTTGTGCATCAAATGGTCTTGATGCAAGTTGTGGCTCATCATTTCTATCTGATAGAGCCTTCATAGCAGCAAACCCGCCTATACCAACACCACATATAGCAGATTCTGAAGCGACAACCAACATTCTATCAGCCAAATTTAACTTTATAGTCTTTACAGCTTCACTAATCCCATGAGCACCAGCAGCACAAGCAGTTACACTAGAAAGATTCGGTCCTTTTAAATTAAATTCAATAGAAATAAATCCACCAAGCATATTTACAAGTGATGAAGGTATGAAAAATGGCGAAATTCTCTTTGGTCCTCTTTGTTCATTTATAACTGAATTTTTTTCTATATTAATAAGCCCACCAATACCAGATGCAGAACTAATACCAAACCTATCATAGTTAATACCATTAAAATCTATTAATCCACTATCTTCCATAGCTTCTTTAGCAGCTTTAATGCCAAGATGTATGAATCTATCAGCCTTTTTTACTTCTTTAGCATCCATAACAGAATTTGGATCAAAATTGGTAATTTCAGCTGCAATTTTTACTGGAAACTCACTAGCATCAAAAGAGGAGATTGTTTTAACTCCACATTTTCCTTCAACAATAGCTTTAAAAGAATCTTCTCTATTAAGCCCCAACGAATTAATCATACCAATACCACTAACAACAACTCTTCTCATGTCTATATGATCCTTAAATTGTAATTTATAGAATTTTGTAAGATTCGTATGCCAAAAGGCATACTATAATTTAAGATTTTGCTTTTTCTATATATGCTACTACATCGCCTACAGTTACAATTTTTTCTGCATCTTCATCTGGAATTTCAATTTCAAACTTTTCTTCTAGTGCCATAATAAGCTCAACAACATCTAAAGAATCCGCACCCAAATCATCAACGAACTTAGATTCTGGCTTAACCTCTCCGTCATTTACATTTAATTGCTCAACAACAACCGCTTTTACATCATCAAAAACTGCCATTTAGAACTCTCCTAAATAAAATTTTGTCTTAAACATGCTATTCTAGCTAAAAAATTCTTAAACTTTTTTACATATATAATCCGCCATTTACTTTTAAAATCTCGCCTGTTATATAGCTTGCATAATCAGACAATAAAAACGCTATACAAGAAGCAACTTCTCTACTTTCTCCAAACCTACCAAGAGGGATATTTGAATAATAATTTTGCTTTATTTCTTCTTTTAAAGATTCTGTCATATCGCTTTTAATAAATCCAGGTGTTATGCAGTTAAACCTTATCTCTTTGCTACCGCCTTCTTTAGCAAAAGATTTTGTCATAGCTATCATGCCACCCTTGCTTGCTGCATAGTTACATTGACCAATATTGCCCATTTCACCAACTATGGATGATATATTAACAACGCTTCCATAACCTTGCTTTCTCATATGCTTTAAAGCTTCTCTACAACCAATAAAAGCTGATGTTAAATTGCAATTAATCACAGAATTAAAATCTTCCACTTTCATTCTTATAGACAATTTATCATTTGTGATTCCAGCATTATTTACCAAATATGCCAACTCTCCATCGCTTTTATTAATGATATTAAAGGCTTCTACAAACTGCTCTTCATTTGTTGCATCAAAGCAAATTACAGCAACTTCTCCGCCGTTTCTCTCTATTTCTTCTTTTAGTGCATCTGCTATTTCAGGGTTTGAGCGATAGTTTATCCATACCTTTAGCCCAAGTGATGATAAGAATCTAGCACTCTCTGCACCTATGCCCTTACTAGCACCAGTTATTAATACATTTTTACCACGAAATTTCATCTTACATTCCTTAAAATTAAAAATTATACCAAATTATATGTAATGCTTAATTTTTGCCCACTCTCTTCTATATTTATTATCTCTAGCCCTTCTAGTTTTAAATATTTAATAGAATCAAATGTTTGTATATTATTTCTTGCACATTCTCTTAGCAGAAGTCCTCTGTAATGTTTTGCATAATGGCTTACACTTTTACCATTTTTTATAAAGTTTAGCTCACAAATTTTGAAGTCTTGTGGTAATTTTAGGCACTTCTGATAGAATCCAGCCCTTAAATCAAGAACAAAATTGCTTTGTGTCTTTAATTCTTCTATGTAATTTTTTGCATTATTAGCATAAATATCTTTGGTCTTAAAAGTATATTCTCCACAAGCAAATCCTTCTCCTTGCTTTAAATCATAATAAGGTATCAAATCACAAGCTCTAAGAATCCCAAATAAGTTTGAAAATATAAAAACTCTGCCATTAATATATTCTTTCTCTTTTTTATTAAGAGATTCATATCCTAGTGCCTTAAATGCAACTCCGCTATATCTTTCTATTGCTTGTAATAAAGGAGTATTATTAATATTCTGTAACAATACAAGCTCATCTAGCACAATATGTTTTACGCCAAGCATTTTGGATATCTCACCTTCGCTATTTTCCCTAAGGCACTTAATATAATTTTCCACTATCCTAGCTATATCTTTTGTTAAAAACTCTTTATAAAAGCCATCAATATGTGGAATCTCATTTTTATGTGTTAGCTCTTTTTTCTCACTTGGAGATAGTAGAATTATCATTAATTACCCCTTTTTTGATACAATAGCCATTAATTTCAAAGAGGAGATTATAATGAAATTATTCTTCAAATTAGAATCTTATTTTTATGCGTTATATATGTTTTTAATAGCAGTTGTAGTTGGAGCTCTAGTTGCTTGTGGTGCATTTAGTGCGCCTAGTATATTTCGTGCTGCAAGTATTGTAGAGGGACTAGATATAAGCATTTTGCAATCTGGAATCTTAATGACATCTATTTTTGTAAAGCTAAATGTCCTATTAAACATTGTCGCTATTTTTATAATTATTTATGAAATATTGACACTAAGGATAAATAGAAATGTTTTTGCACCAATTTTAGGATTCATTAGTGTTATATTGATATTTTTATTTACAATGTATTACACGCCATATATGCTAGAATCTCAACTACTAGGAGAAGATGGGATTGCAAATAGTGCATTTGATAATATGCACAATCAATCAGTGCTAGTTTTTAAAAGCTTAATGGCTACTTTATCTATTTTATTTATTTATAGGATTCTAAAAAGACAAGCATAAATGCTTGTCTAATATCTATTACAAATATACTTAAAGCTACAATATTCACACACTTGTCTTTTATCTGTAAGAGTGAAACTTAACTCTTTTATCTCTTCTATATCATTCAATATTTTTAATAATTCTTGCTCTTCTTTTTCTAGCTTAGATTCATCATAGTATTCTATTTTTGCATTATAAACATCATAGATTCCAACTTTTATATTTTTATTTGGGAAGAATCTTTGTGCGGCTAACTTATAAAATAGCATCTGAAAATCATGGCTACTTTTTATGTTGTTTTTTTTGTATTTATAATCTAGCACTAATATTTCATCACCTCTTACATCAATTCTATCAATCCTGCCTTTTAGAGTTATCTTCCCAATATCAATAGTAAATTCTTTTTCCAAAAACTTGGGCATATATCCACTTTTATATCTCTCTTCTTCATTTAAAAGTAAGTCTTTTACATATTTTTTTGCCAAAGATACATTAAATTTATCAAGCTCATTTTCGCCATATTCATCTATAAGTCTAAAAACTTCTTGTGATAAGAGATTGAAATTGCCATGCTTTAGAAAATTCACAAACCCAATGTGCAAAGCATTATGAATCGCATTTGATACATGCTCTCTAACTTCTTTATCTTTTAAGCCTAGTATATATTTATAATAATATTGCCTTTTACAATCCAAAAAAATCTTCAAACTAGTTGGGCTTATAGCCTTGATATTTAGCACATCTACAATTTCACTATCGCTATATTTATAGAAATTATTTTTTACAAAATAATCATCATATTCCTTTGAGGCATTGTGGATTTTTCCACAAAAGACATCTTTATCAAGCAAGAATCTAGAAGGCTTTGTATCATCATTATTTATTGTATAAATTATTACTTCTTTTGAGTTTTGTAAAATATTTAAATAATATGATTTTTGTAAATTTTCTCTATCTAGCTTCGTTGGTAAAGAGGCTTCTTTTTTAATAGTTGTGTTTAAGAAAATATCTTTATTGCTAAAACTTGGCACAACACCCTCTATAAACTCTGGCATTATGACATGGCTAAAATTAATATCCCTACTCTCTAATATCCCTATAACCTTGATTCTACCACCACCTACATCATCTATTGTATATTCTTCGATATATTTTAAAAATGACAAAACAATTTCTTTATCCAATTGTGCAAAATATGGAATCATTGGCTTAAAATACTCCCAAGATTCTTGGATTTTTTTAATCACAAATAAATCTTTATTGTCGTTAAATTCACTAATGAATCTCAAAAAAGATTCAACATCACAAATTTCATCAGTTTTTAATTTTAATTGTTTAAAAATCCGTGTATCTTTTAGCTTTATGCCCATTGCATAATTAAAATTTCTAGCAGTATCAAATAACTTTAGATATGCTACAAATTCTTCATTTGGCAAAATAACACATATATCCTCTGGTGCAACGCCACTCTCTAACCAACTATCAATTTGAGCAAAGATTGCTCCAACTAATGATACTTTGTTACTAAACTCCATTATTAAAGGCTGTTTGTGTAATTGTATATTTTTTTTAGCTTTTATCGATACCTTAGAATCTCTAACTAAAAACTCAACCAATCCACAATCAATATCCATACCAAATAATCGTTCATAATAAGTTTTACTGAATTTATTTATTTTAATTTTTAAGATTATTGGTTTTATTTCTGAGAGTTCGTAAAATATTTTGCATTCAAACTTAGATAAAAACCCAGAGATAAAAACTTGTAATTCATCATAATTAGATAATAACTCGACATTTATCTTATAGTCTTCAACGAAATATTTATCATACAAATTGTTTTCAGTTAGCTTTTTGTGATAAATTCTAAAAATATCTTTTAGAATTTTTAAATGATCTTCATAAAAAGCATAAATATCAAATTGCTCTAAATATTCTATACTCACACATTCAGCACATAATTCATCGTAAAATTTCAAAAAAAAATCAGAATTAGATAAAAACTTAGAAAAATTACTAGCAAACTCACCTAAACTATGCGTATTGCATTCTTTGATAGATTCATACAAATAAATTCGTCTTAGAATATCAGGTATTTTTATTTTTCCATCAACTCTTAAAATAGTTTCGAAAAACTCACCTAAAGTCTTCGAATCTGGTAAAAAAGAATTATCAAAATTCTCTAAAAAAAACTGCTTTCTTGCTCTATTACTGGAAAAAATATAAAGATTATTTGACATCTAAATTGATTGTTTTATTATGTTTGTAATATTTTCTACGCTAAACCCAAAATAATCAAACAACACTTCTCCATTAGCACTAGCACCAAAGCCATTCATTCCTATTACTTTATGTGCAAATTTATACCACTCCAATCCCCTACTAGCCTCTATTGCAACAACATAGCCACTAAAGAGAGAATTAATATAAGTTAAATCCTGCTCTAATAATAAATCATAACATGGCACACTTACAACCCTCGTGCTTATTCCTTCATTATTTAAAGATTCTGCACTCCTTAGCGCTATATGTACCTCACTTCCACTAGCTAGAAGAGTAACCTTCGGTTCTTTGGAATCTTGCTTTATATATGCACCATACTTTAGAGATTCTGTACTTACTTCATCTAGTAATGGGAGATTTTGACGACTTAAGACAAATCCACAAGGGGAGTTTAGATTCAATGCTACTTGCCAACAAGCTATATTTTCATTAGCATCAGCAGGGCGGAATAAATAGAAATTAGGCATTGATCTATAGTGGCTTATTTGTTCTATTGGTTGATGTGTAGCTCCATCTTCGCCAACCCCTATACTATCATGCGTCCAAATATAAAATTCTCTACTTTTCATAAGAGAAGCGATTCTAACACTAGGCAACAAATAATCACTAAAGACAAAAAATGTAGCACTAAAAGGAATAAAGATTCCATAATTAGCTAATGCATTTGAAATTGCACCCATTGCATGTTCTCTTATACCATAGTGCAAATTTACGCCATTAGGGAAATCTCCGCTATTTTTTAATTCTGTATTATTTGAAGGTGCTAAATCAGCACTACCTCCAACAAAGCCGGGCAATGCTTTTGAAATAGCATTTAAAATCTCTCCATTACTAACCCTAGTAGCCATATCTTTTGTGAATTTTGGATATATAATGGAGCTAAAATCAGGATTAAACATTGAATCTAGCATTGATTTTTTTGGATTATTTTTTAGAGATTCTTCCCATCTTTTATGCTCCACAAGACCTATTTCAGAAACATTTGCAAACCTAATAGCAACAGAATCTTTAATGTCAAATTTTTTATCTTCAAAGCCTAATGCTATCTTTGATTCTCTTATTTCATCATCTCCTAAAGGTGCTCCATGTGCTTTATGCGAACCGCTTAGATTCACAGAACCTTTTGCTATTGTAGTATTTGCAATAATTAAAGTTGGCTTATTGCTTGATTTTGCCTTTATTAAAGCATTATCTATTTCATAAAAATTGTGTCCATCTATTTCTATAACGTTCCAAGCTTGAGCACAAAAACGCATTTTTATATCTTCGCTCCAAGCTATACTTGTATCACCTTCGATTGTTATATGATTTGAATCATAAATCAAAATTAAATTATCCAAACAATGATGACCTGCTAGAGAACAAGCCTCATAAGAGATTCCCTCTTGTAAATCCCCATCGCCACATAAGCAATACACATTATGTGAAATAATCTCACTCCCAAGTATATTTTGTGCCATTTTAGACGCCATGGCAAAGCCAACTGCATTTGCCACTCCCTGCCCTAGCGGTCCTGTGGTAATATCAACGCCTTTAGTATGTTTATACTCTGGATGTCCGGGAGTTTTGGAGTTAAGTTTTCTGAAGTTTTTTAAATCATCTAAAGATACATCAAATCCCCATAAATGCAACAAACTATACAATAAAGCACTAGCATGTCCGCCACTAAATACAAGCCTATCTCTATTTATCCACTCTGGTTGTTTTGGGTTTAGCTTTATATGCTCACTTAGCACTACTGCTATATCAGCCAATCCCATTGGAGCTCCGGGGTGTCCGCTATTTGCTTCTTGCACCATATCTGCACACAAGAATCTTAGTGTATCTCCCATTAGTTTATAATCTTGTATTTTATTATTATCTAGCATTATTTCCCTTTTATATTTTTCTAATTTGTTTACTACATACTTTACAACTAAAAACAGCACCTTCTTGTATTCTTTTATGAACATCTAAAGGAACTAAATGCACTTTATTTGGACACTCACAACCATATTTTTCTTTTTCTTCTACAAAGTCATCTTCAATTTCTCTTGCAGGAAGTTGACATGTATTACGTCTGAATTTTTCAATTTGCATATCTTCTTTTAAAATATGTTCTAATAGCCATTTTTTAGCTATTACTCCTAGTTGAGTTTTTAAATCATTTACATTTCTTATATTTGTTACAGATACTGTCATGTCTCGTATTATTTCTCTGTGCTTTGCTTTATGTTGCTCTAAATATGGATAATAGATAGAAGCCATATATTGTTCTTCATCTTTAAAATGTTCTTGTGTGTATTGTAAAAGTTCTCTTAAAATCTCGATAATTTCTTCTTTTGAGGTCTGCTTATTGGTTAGTGCATAAGCTCTTCCTGCAATTTCAAACAATTTTTTATGTTGCTCATCAATTCTATCATTATGAACACTAATATCCTTACTCCACACAGGCAACATTACAACCTCCTTTTCACTCAACTGCAATTTTACAATAATGATAATAAAATAAACTTACATTTCATTCAACCTAACTCTCCCTCACTTTTAAATACGGTTCTTAAATATCCATTCTCGCTTAACATTACATATAGCTGTCCTAATACTTCCTTTTTGTTCTCATCAGAAATTTGCACACTATCATCTATTTTTTGCTTTAAGATTCTTTCTATTTCTTTTGTATCGTAATCCAAATCATCAAGCACATCTAAGATAGTTTGAGCTTCTAGTAAATTCTCTATCTCATAGCCATCTTCTTCATCATCAAACACTACACTAAATTCAGTTGGGTGTGTAAATAGATTATGTCTCATGCCAAGAACTTCTTGATAAGCACCAACTAAGAAAAATCCCAAAAAATACTCTTCTTTATTGACATCAATATCATGTAAAAACAATGGGGATTCGGTATTAAATCCTATCTCACCATCGCTATCGCAAGTTATATCCCATAAACTAGCACTTCTTGTTGGCTTTTTATTAAGTCTATCTAGCGGGATAACAGGGAAACTCTGTGATAATCCCCAATAATCAGGCAAACTCTGAAAAAAGCTACAATTAAGCAAATATCTCTCTTGAACTTGCTCTTGGATTCGTATTATGTCTTTATGGTTTTTATGTTTTAGAATCTTTATTACTTTTTTAATGATTAAATGCACTAAAACTTCAGTGTTTGAACGATCTTGCAAATCAATATATCCCAAATCAAAAAGAGTAAGAAGAGATTCCATATGTTCAAATGAATCATGTAAATACTCAATAGCATATCTTTCATTAATTGTATTATACAAATCCAACAGTTCCTCAACTAGTGGAGGATTCACATCTTTTAAGTGCAGTGCTTTTTCATCGTATTCTTGTGAGAATAGCTCTAAAACTGGTGCTATAAGCACAGAATGACTGGCTGAAACATATCTACCAGATTCTATAAAAATATCAGGTTCTCTTTCTTTTTTGTTTTTAGCTATTTCTTTTAGAGTAAATACAACATTCCCACTAAATTCAGCTAATGTGTAGTTTCTATTTTGGTGATTTTCATGTTGAGTATATTCAACTGCTAAACCACCTCCTATATTTACTGCATTTAGATTCTTGGCTCCCATTTTTCGAAGCTCTGCATATATATTACCCGCTTCTCTAAGCGCCTTTTTAAGTGGAGCAATATCGCTAATTTGACTACCTATATGAAAATGAATCATGCTAAATTGTTCTATTAATTTATTTTTCTTTAATAACGAAATAGCTTCTACAAGCTCTGTTGCAGTAAGTCCAAATTTAGAATTAATACCACCACTTTTAGCCCATATACCAATCCCTGCACTATGCAACCTAATTCGTAATCCTATTTTAGGATAAGGTTTGCCCATTGTTTTGGCAACTTCTATAATAGTTTCAAGCTCATTTAAACCCTCAATAGTGAGGGTAATATCATGTCCCATTTTGGCAGCTATAAAACCTAAAGAAATCATTTCTTTATCTTTAAATCCATTCACAGTTATTGGGCAATTATCATTAGTATAAGCCATTGCAACTATTAGCTCTGATTTACTTCCAGCCTCTAAACCATAGCAACGATGCTCCATTAACTTTACAAGAGGCAAGACAAAATTAGGATAGTGATTAACCTTTAGTGGAAATACTGCCTTAAATTTACCCTTATAATGATGCTCTTTAATTGAATTTTCAAAATTTTGAAATATCTTTTCTACTTGCTTTTTTATTAAATGTGGAAATCTAATTAAAAGTGGTCCTCTATATCCCTCTTCTCTAACTTTTTTTACAATATCAATTAATGCTGGTTTATTTTTATAATTAACCTTAACCTTGCCATCTTCGATTATAAAATCATCTCCAGCCCAATAATTAATACCATAATCAACCATTGCCATAACCTTTATTTATAAGTCAAAGAGAGAATTTTATCACAAGAAAAAGAGTATTTAAAGAGAATTTAAAAAACAAGGAGAGATTCCCCAAGAAATTGGGGAATTAAGCTAGTATATCCAATGCACTTTGCATCATATTATCTTGTGTCTGTATAGCTTGTGCATTAGCTTTAGTAGCATTTTCATTTACTACATTATTCACCATCTCTTCAGATATATCTGTGTTAGAAGTTTCTAACGCACCGCTTCTTACACCTGTTGAAGGACTAGTGAAACTACCAAAAGGATTATATCCTTGACTACTTGAAATTGGATCCATTATAAACTCCTTTTTAATGGCTTTTGCATAATTATTGCATGTTTTTTCTAATATTTTTTTGAATCTCTTCTACATCATCAAAATAAATCGTATGCTCCCCTATGATTTGATACTTTTCATCACCTTTTCCAAGCACTAACAATATTTCATCATGCTCTAAATTTTCTATTGCACATTTTATGCTATCTGCTCTATTTTCATTTCGCACTATTTTCAGTTTATCCCTTAGTGTATTTGGGATTCCAGAATATATATCTTCTATTATGTCTAGCGGATTCTCACTTCTTGGATTATCGCTTGTTATATATATCTTATCTGCATATTTAGAGGCTACATAGCCCATTTTAGGTCTTTTTGTCCTATCTCTATCTCCACCTGCACCAAATACCACAGAAATTTTCCTATGCAAAAATGACTGAAATATCTGCTCCATGCCATCATGTGTATGTGCAAAATCAACAATAATTAGTGGCTTTTGAGAGACAACTTGCATTCTACCTAAAACACCCCCAAAGTTCTCAAACTTCAAAGCTATATCTTGTAATGGAGCATCTAGCAGAATCTTTACTGCACCAATACTTGCTAATGCGTTATACAAATTATGCTTACCAAAGAGTGCAAATTCAAAGGTGGCTTCCTCTTTTCCGTATGAGATTTGAGCTGTTATACCATCAACTAAAGAATATGCCTTCACACTAAAAGTAGCAGTAGATTCAATACCATAAGTCATTGTATTTTGAAATGGATATTTAGCGTTTGTATCATCTTTATTTATGAGCTTTTTTGTATCACAATCATTTAAAAAGCTATTTTTTGTATCTATGTAATTTTGTAAAGTCTTGTGATAATCCAAATGATCACTTGTTATATTAGTTAGAATCTTTAGTGCAAATTCCAAGCCCTCAATTCTTTTTTGCACTATTGCATGTGAACTAACTTCCATTACAAAATAATCACAACCTTCATTTTTTGCTTCATTAATTGCTGTGTATATCTCAAGCAAACTAGGCGTTGTAAGCCCTTTATCTCTTTTTTTTATCTCATTGATAAAAAACCCTCTAGTCCCAAGTAACCCAACTCTATAGCCAAAATCAAGCAACAAAGAATATATCATAGCAGCTGTTGTAGTCTTCCCATTTGTGCCAGTAATTCCTATGATTTGCATGTCTATATTTAAGTATTTTGATAATTCTTGTGGTGTTATAAAATAAACAAAACCTCTTTTTTTAGCCTCATTTAGGTATCTCTTAGAACTATCTGTAATCAAAAATGCAGTATCTTTAAAATCATCTCTAGAATCATCGCTAATATATTTAAATAAATCAGATTCTACGGCTACTTTCATAAATCTTTCCTCTGTATAATCTTCTTGTATAGTTTCATAAATTCCTTATCAAAATACAAAATATTTCCCGTATTTTCAAAATAATTAATAGCTACTTCCTCATAGCCAAATTCAACTAGATTCCTAACGAAATACAAAAATTCATTTTTATTGGTAAAAATAATCTTGGAACTAAACATTAAATTTTCAAACGCTTCTTTAAAACCAATATCATTCACAATTTTCTTAAAATCGCTATACAAGATTCCATCGCTTTTATCAACATCAATTTCTCTCAATTTATCCATAACCTTATTTAGTTCAGATACATTTCTATCAAAACTCTCTATCATGTTTATTATGTTTTTTTCCAATCCTATACCTTTGGACTTTTTACCAACAAAATAATATTCATATAATGCCCTTGCTTCTTCTTCATAATCAAGTGCCATATCACAAAGCATACATAATGCCCGTAATTGTGCTAATTCTTTTAGTTTATTATCAAACTTTGAATCGCAAGTTGTATTATTGTAAATATCATTATATAAGTATGAATATGTATTTAGTGCTTTAATATACTCTCTATTTAGAAATGCTTTCTTTGCTTTGTTTTTAAAATAATACCTAGACATTTTTTCCTCTAAACTTTATTTTAATATATCGATAATTATTGAACATTTACTAATTCTATATCCGGGTGTATTTCGTTTTTTAATGCTCTTTCAATGCCGAATTTTAAAGTTTGTGAGCTACTAGGACAGCCCTTACAGGCACCCTCTAACCTAACATAAACCTTTCCTTCTTCAACTTTTAATAAAGTTACATTGCCTCCGTCATTTATAAGCATAGGACGAACCTTATCAATTACTATTTCAACTGGCTTTAAAAGCTCATCATCACTAAATGGCAACATATAATTCTCCTTGTTTTTAATGCTTTTTGCCGATAATAGCTTTTTAAACTTAATAATTTTTTAATTTATTTTTGCAAATGCTCTAAAATTTCATAAATACTATATGTCTTTAAGAAAATTTTATAAAAAATTTTCTTATAATCATCAAACATTAGGTTTTAGGGTATTTTAGTTGTGCTATTTAGCACTATTTGTTCTACTTTAGGAGGGTTTTTATGCAAAATGATGAAGTAGTAATTCAGAGTTATTTAAAGGTAACTTCTGAAAGAAAAAAAAGAAGAAATCCAGCAAAATGGGATAAATGGCAAAGCATCACTGGTGTGGTTTTAGCTATTTTTATACTTTTCCACATGTGTTTTACTTCTTCTATACTTTTTGGCGTTGATGCGTTTAATGCAGTTGTTGCATTTTCGGAAGGTTCATTTATTTTTGGCGGTCATGGGATTCCGTTAATTACTACCTTAGTTGTAATTGTTATTAGTGCATTTTTTGTTGCACATGCATTCTTGGCAATGAGAAAGTTTCCAGCAAACTTCCAACAATTAATGATTTTCAAAACTCATAAATCATTAATGAAGCATTGCGATACTACGCTTTGGTGGATTCAATTCATAACTGGTTTTATGCTTTTCTTTATGGGTGGCGCTCACCTTGTTACTATTTTATTTAACTCTACAAGCATTAATGCGCTAACTTCAGCAGCTAGATTTGTAGAGGGCAATTTAGCAGAATTCTATTTAGTATTACTTGTAGTAATGGTATTACACGCTAGTATAGGATTGTATCGCGTTATTATAAAGTGGATTCCACTTGAAGCACCTACCACAGCAGAGAGCAATGTAAAGAGAAAAAATGTAAAAGTTGCTGTGTTTGCAATTTTTATAATTCTTGGCGTAATTGCCTTTATAGCTGATTTTACTTGGATTGCATTAGGCAAGAGTTTATAGGGGGTATTTATGAAAATAGTATATTGCGATTCGTTAGTTATTGGTGGAGGTCTAGCAGGGCTTAGAGCAGCAGTTGCCTGTCAAGAAAAGGGGCTTAGCACGATAGTTTTAAGTTTAATTCCAGTTAAAAGGAGCCACTCGGCAGCAGCTCAAGGAGGTATGCAAGCCTCACTAGGAAATTCAAAAATGAGTGATGGAGACAATGAGGATTTGCACTTTGCAGACACTGTTAAAGGAAGTGATTGGGGTTGCGACCAACAAGTTGCTAGAATGTTTGTAACTACTGCACCAAAAGCTATTAGACAGCTTGCAGCTTGGGGTGTGCCTTGGACTAGAATTAAAAAAGGTGATAGAACTGCGATTATAAATGCACAAAAAACAACAATCACAGAAGAAGACTTCAGACATGGTTTAATCCATTCAAGAGACTTTGGTGGAACAAAAAAATGGAGAACTTGCTATACAGCTGATGCTACTGGACATACAATGCTTTTTGCAGTGGCAAATGAAGCACTAAAGCATGGTGTAGATATACACGATAGAAAAGAAGCAATAGCAATTATCCATAAAAATGGCAAGTGCTATGGCTCCATCGTAAGAGATCTAATCACAGGAGAGCTAATTGCTTATGTAGCAAAAGGAACTTTGATTGCAACGGGCGGATATGGAAGAATCTACAAAGATACTACAAATGCGGTAATTTGTGAAGGTATAGGAACTGCAATAGCATTAGAGACTGGTGTAGCAAAGCTTGGAAATATGGAAGCTGTGCAATTCCACCCAACAGCACTCTTCCCAAGTGGAATCTTGCTTACTGAAGGTTGTAGAGGTGATGGCGGTATCTTAAGAGATGTAGATGGTTACAGATTCATGCCAGATAAAGAACCAGAGAAAAAAGAGTTAGCAAGTAGAGATGTTGTATCTCGTAGAATGATTGAGCGAATCAGAGAAGGTAAAGGCGTAAAATCCGTATATGGTGAGCATTTATGGCTTGATATTTCAATCCTAGGTAGAAAGCATATTGAAACAAACTTAAGAGATGTACAAGAAATATGTGAATGTTTTGCAGGAATCGATCCAGCTGAAAAGTGGGCTCCAGTTAAGCCAATGCAACACTACTCAATGGGCGGAATTAGAACTGATTATAGAGGTGAGACTGCACTAAAAGGTCTATTCTCTGCAGGTGAAGCTGCTTGTTGGGATTTACATGGATTTAATAGACTTGGTGGGAACTCTGTATCAGAAGCGGTTGTTAGTGGCATGATTATTGGAGATTACTTTGCTGAAAGTTGCCAAAATGCTTATGCAGACATTGAAACTAAGCTTGTTGAAGAATTTTTACAAAAAGAGCAAAACTATCTAAATAGCATTTTAGAAAACAACGGCAATGAAAATGTCTTTGAAATCAAAAACAGAATGAAAGAAATTATGGGCGATAAGGTTGGAATCTTCCGTGATGGACCACACTTAAAAGAAGCAGTAGATGAGCTTGAAGAACTTTATAAGAGATCTAAAAATATAGGTATCAAAACAAAAAGACTTTCAGCAAACCCAGAGCTTGAAGAAGCCTATCGTGTGCCAAAAATGCTAAAAATTGCACTATGTGTTGCAAAAGGTGCGTTAGATAGAACAGAATCAAGAGGAGCACATAGTAGAGAAGACTATCCAAAAAGAGATGATGTAAATTGGCTCAAGAGAACTCTAGCTTCTTGGGAAGACCCAAATCAAACACTTCCTACGCTAACTTATGAGCCACTAGATATTTCTACAATGGAGATTGCACCTGCATTCCGTGGATATGGTGCTAAGGGTATGATTATAGAAAACCCTGAAAGTCTAAGAAGACAAGAAGAGATTGATAAAATAAGAAGCGAAATGGAAGCACAAGGTAAGGATAGATATGAAATTCAAGAAGCATTAATGCCATTTACCTTACAACCTCAATACAAAGCTAAAAACGAGAGAATAGGAGATAAACAATGAGTGGAGCAGTAGAAAATAGCGGAAGAGAACTAACTATTAGAGTTTTAAAGTTTGATCCAAATAGTGCGGTCTCAAAGCCTCACTTCAAAGAATACAAACTAAAAGAAGCGCATTCTATGACAATCTTTATTGTTTTAAATATGATTAGAGAACAATATGATTCTGATCTTTCTTTTGACTTTGTATGTCGTGCTGGAATCTGCGGAAGTTGTGGAATGATGATAAATGGTCGCCCACGACTTGCTTGTAGAACTCTAACAAAAGATTTCCCTGATGGCGTTATTACGCTTATGCCTTTACCTGCATTTAAGCTAATTAAAGATTTATCTGTGGATACTGGAAATTGGTTTAATGGTATGAGCAAAAGAGTTGAGAGCTGGATTCATGCACAAGAAAAAAATGAAGAGCATATGAGCAAACTTGAAGAAAGAGTGGAGCCCGAAGTAGCGCAAGAAGTTTTTGAGCTTGATAGATGTATTGAATGTGGTTGTTGTATCGCTTCATGTGGAACTAAGCTAATGCGTGAAGACTTTGTAGGTGCTGCTGGACTAAATAGAGTAGTAAGATTCATGCTTGATCCACATGATGAAAGAAATGATGATGATTACTATGAATTAGTAGGTGACGATAATGGCGTGTTTGGTTGTATGAGCCTACTTGCTTGTCATGATGTATGCCCTAAAAATCTACCGTTGCAAAGCAAAATCGCTTATCTAAGACGCAAAATGGCTAGTGTAAATTAGTCTTAAATCCCTTTTTTAGGGATTTAAAAACTTATTTATCTTTATCATAGTAAAATCCAAATTTTTCTTTTCATAGAGAGGTGTCCGAGTGGTTGAAGGAGCACGCCTGGAACGCGTGTAAGGTGTAAGCCTTCGAGGGTTCGAATCCCTTCCTCTCTGCCATTTATAGCTTCTATCCTAAGCTTGAATCTACTCCTAACTTCATATGTTAAAATAAACAAAAACAAAGTCAAACAAATGAAAGAAATCACAAACAAGCGAAAAATAAGTTATAACGATATAAACATAAGCAAGAGTTACCTATATGCTGTATTTTAATGCATTACAAAGTATTAAATATAAACAACACAAAAGTCATGCTTGATAACAAAGAATCTATCTTGGAATGTAGATAAGGAATCTTTATTGCAAGGAAAGTTAGAGTTTCAAAGGTTAAAGAAAATTCAATATAGCTTTGCAGATGGGCTTTTAGATACAAAAATCTTAATCTACCAAGCAGATATTTTTAATGAAGATTTTGCAAATACACACCATATAAATAATTAAGAAAACTTATAAAATCTATTAATAGCTTACATACTGCTAATTGATACAAGCAAAGCAATATCTAAAAGCGGATTTTTTATGTAAAATTACAACATTATTTTCTCACAAGGATTAGGAATGTTGTATTTTTACATTAAGGTATTTCATATTATCTCTATGGTGTCTTGGATGGCTATGTTGTTTTATCTTCCAAGATTATTTGTATATCACGCAGAAAACAAGGACAATAAAGGATTCTGCGATGTTGTAAAGATTCAAGAATATAAACTTTTTGCATTTATAGGCTATCCTGCACTTATCGCTACAATAGCCTCTGGCATAGGACTAATAGTGCTAGATCCTTCAATTATGAAAGGTGGTTTTATGCATGCTAAGATAACTTTGGTGCTTATATTATTAGCATATCACTTTAGCTTATATAGATATTTGCTTCAATTTAGAGATGATAAATGCAACAAAAGCGGTAAATTCTTTAGAAACTACAATGAAGTGCCAACGATAATTTTGATACTAATTACAATCTTAATTGTTCTAAGACCTTTTTAAAGAAGTAGCATGAAAGAAAATAACAAACTATGGGGCGGACGATTTAGCTCAAGTAGTGCAAAGCTACTAGAAGAGTTTAACACTTCTTTGCCATTTGATAAGAGACTATATAAGCAAGATATAAAATGCTCAAAAGCACATGCAAAAATGCTAGAGAAATGCGAGATTATTAACACAAAAGAAAAAGACTTAATAATAAATGGGCTAGAAACAATAGAATCTTTAATAGATTCTGGCGAGTTTAAATTTTGTATATCTGATGAAGACATACATATGGCAGTAGAAAAAAAGTTAATAGAACTAATAGGAGATTCGGGCAAAAAGCTACACACCGCACGAAGCAGGAATGATCAGGTAGCAGTTGATTTTAGATTATTTGTGCTAGAACAAAACAAATACATAAGAAGTCTGCTTATAAATCTAATTGAAACACTAATAAATATATCGCAAAGCCATACAGACACTATTATGCCAGGTATGACACATCTCCAACATGCTCAACCGGTAAATTTTGCATTTATCCTTTGTGCTTATGTAAATATGTTTATGCGAGATATACATAGGCTAGAAGATTCATATAAGCAAAATAATTATTGCCCACTAGGCTCTGCTGCTCTAGCTGGGACACCATATAATACAGATAGATTCTACACTGCTAGAGAATTAGGATTTGCCTCCCCTACTTTAAATGCTATGGACAGCGTTAGTGATAGGGACTTTGCACTAGACTTTCTATATAGCTTAAGTGTAATTGTTATGCATATTTCAAGATTCGCAGAGGAGCTAGTATTATGGAGTAGTAGTGAGTTTGCTTTTATAACACTTAGTGATTCTTATTCTACTGGTAGCTCTATAATGCCTCAGAAAAAAAACCCAGATATACCAGAACTACTAAGAGGTAAAAGCGGTAGAGTGTATGGAAACTTAATATCTTTGCTAACAACACTAAAAGGGCTACCACTTGCATACAATAAAGACACACAAGAAGATAAAGAGTGTGTATTTGATAGCCTAGATACCATAGATATATCACTAAGAATCCTAAATGATATGTTAAAAGAAATAACAATAAACAAACAAAACATGGAAAACGCTTGCAAAATGGGACATCTAACGGCAACTGATTTGGCTGATTTTTTGGTGCAAGCAGTAAAAATACCATTTAGAGAAGCACATCATATAGTAGGCAAAGTAGTAGCATACGCTGAATCGTGCAATAAAGACTTAAGCGAACTTACAGAAGATGAACTATGCAAAGTAGATTCTAAAATACCACAAGAAGCTCACAAAGTGCTAGATATATATACTTCTATGAATAGTAGAAACTCTTATGGAGGCACTTCAACTGCCTCAACACAAGCACAAATACAAAGCATAATAGCATGGCTAGAAATACATAAAATAGGACTATAATGGAAAAACAACAAGAAATAATATCAATGTTTGACAACATAGCAGATAGCTATGATATAACAAATAGAATCTTAAGTTGTGGAATTGATGTAATATGGCGAAATAAGGCATGTAGTTTAGCGTTCCAAAATATGCAAACTAAAGATAATATAAATATCATCGATGTAGCATGTGGAACTGGAGATATGATAATAAAATGGCAAGAAAATGCAAATAAAAACAATATAAATATAAATAATATAAAAGGCATAGACCCAAGTGAGAAAATGCTACAAATCGCACAAAAAAAGCTCTCCAATGTAGAGTTTATAAAAAACGAAGCTACAAATATACCACTAGAGAGTGAAAGTGCAGATATTATTTCTATCTCTTATGGTATACGAAATATAGTGGCAAGACAAGAAGCTTTAATAGAGTTTGCAAGAATATTAAAAAAAGGTGGAATCTTAGTAATTTTAGAATTTACAAAAAACCAAAATCCAAGCCTACTGGAAAAATGTGCAATGTTTTATACAAAGAAGATTCTACCTATTGTTGGTGGTTTGGTATCACAAAATTATAAAGCATACAAATACCTGCCAGATTCAATAGAGGAGTTTTTAAGCACACAAAAACTAAACGAAGAACTAAAGGAAAGTGGATTTACACCACTATACACAAAGGCTTTTTTAGCAAATATTTGCACATTATTTGTTGCCAAAAGAGACTAGCTAGAACTTAAAGCCTCATATACCGCTAGAGCCTTTTGTTCTCCTAGTGCAATTTCTAACTCTTTTAGACTTGCTTTATGCACAGATTCAAAGTCGCCAAAATAATCTAAAAGCCTCTTTTGAGTAGCCTTACCTATGCCCTTTATCTCTAAAAGTTTACTTTGTTGCATTGTTTTTTGTTTTTGTTTTTGGTGGAATGTGATTGCAAATCTATGTGCTTCATCTCTTAGCTTCTGTATGAACATCAGCCTTCTATCAGAGCTTACAAGCTTATATTCACCATCTTTGCTACGCAAAATATCATTAGCCCTTCCCTTAGCACGATAGGCTTTGGAATCTAACTTTTCTTTAGATATTGATACTACTTCTAAATTTACACCTGCTTTTTTTAATAATTCTAATGCAATATTAATCTGCCCTACTCCACCATCTAGCACCCATAAATCAGGTGGTGGATTTTCACTAAAAGATTCTATTCTTCTGCTTAGCATTTCACGCATTTGAGAATACTCATCTTTAAAATGCAATAAATAATGTCTATAATCCTCTTTAATAAAGCGATCATCATACACAACCATAGCACCAACACATTGCTCTCCCTTGTGATGAGAAGTATCAAACACTTCAATTCTATAAGGCCTATTTTGAAGAGAGAATAATTCTTGTATGTCTTTTGTTATCTCATCATCTTTATTGCTAATCCTTAATGCCTCTTGTGCATTACTTAATGCAAGAGTGCATAGTCTCTTTTTATCACCACTTTTTGGATTTATTATTTGTATTTTTTTATGGAATCTATTCTGTAAAAAATCCTCAAGCCATGCAAGACTATCACCAAAATCAAAAGGAACTAGAATTTTTTTTGGCACAAATGGCAAGGATAAACTATAATAATTAATCAAAGCTTGTGTGTATATCTCTAGCTCATTTATTTCGTATTGGCTTTTTATTGTATTTGTAGTGCTTGATACTATTTTGCCATTTCTTATAAAAAACTTCACAAGAGCACCTTTATTCCCCAAAGACAAAAATGCAAAAACATCTAAGTCCTCCAAGCTAGGAATCTCAACCATACTTAGTTTGTTTATTCCCTGTATTTTTTGGATTCTATCTCTATAAATCATTGCCTCTTCATATCTCATGGCTTGTGAGTAAAGATTCATTTTTTCTTCTAGTATTTTTAGAATCTTTTTTGGATTGTCTATACATTCTAGTGCGTTAGATAGTATTTTAGAGTAGTCTTCTTTTGTTACTTTGCCTTCACACGGTGCAAGACATTTTTTGATTTGATAGAACAAACATGCCTTCTTACCTTTTAGGCAACTTTCTTTTTGTATTAATAAAAAGGATTCATAAATTGAATCTAATAATGCCCTAGCACCAGTGGTATATGGACCATAGTATTTTAGATTCTTATCTTTTAAAACCTTTCTTGTAAGATAGATTCTAGGGAATTCCTCATTTAGATTCACACACAAATATGGATATGTCTTATCATCTCTAAGTAAAATATTATATTTTGGCTTTAGTTGCTTTATTAGTGAGTTTTCTAATATCAATGCATCATGCTCATTTTCTAGCACTATATATCTAAGGCTTGTAGTTGCATTTAGCATGTGGATTATTCTTTGAGATAAATTTGGTGCAGGAGATAGGTATGGAGTGAATCTAAAATAACTCTTTACTCTATTTTTAAGATTCTTAGCTTTACCCACATATAATAATCTGCCATCTTTATCATGGTATTGATACACTCCACTTTTATTTGGCAAACTCTTAATGCTCTCTAATAAATCCACTATCTGCCTTCATGCTCTAAATTATCCAAAATCCTCTCTCTAATCCTCTCAAAAATATCATACAATTCACCACTTGCAAGATTTTCAAACTCCCCTTCACTCTTTTCATTAAAGGATTCCCCTATTATCTCTCTTGTGATATTTATTGCTTGTTTTTGCTCATAACAGATAATGTCATCTATGCCTAGTAGCATTTTTTTATTTGCTTGAAATAGTTTTAAGCCATTCATTATTTCTTTTTTTTTATACTTGAACTCAAGCTTAAATTGGGAATGTTTGCAAACTATATACAACTTGCTATTTTTTACATATACATAACTTATTCCCGCTCTTATGCTACTTACAATATATGGCACAAATTTCCATGCTTCTATATTGTAATTAAGCTTACTATAACAAGGAGAATTAAAAAGATTATGCAAAACTTCAGACGATTTTTTCATGTAATTATTATATCACAAATCATACTTCTAAGCCTTAGTGGTTGCGGTTTTAAAGCTGATCCTTATAGAGAGGATACACAAATACAACGATAGGAATCTATATGAAATATGATGTGATTATTGTAGGTGCTGGAATTGCTGGGCTATATGCTGCACTAAACTTGCCAAAAAACTTAAAAGTCCTAATTTTGTGCAAAGATCAACCATGGGAATGTAACACATTCTATGCACAAGGTGGAATTGCAGTTGCAAAAGATATAGATGATATCCCATTACACATACAAGATACTCTAAATGCAGGTGCTGGGCTGTGCAATAGAGAGATAGTAGAGACACTAAGCAAAGAAAGCCTAGAAGTCTTAGAAGACTTGATAGCTAAAAATACACCATTTGATAGAGATGAAAATGGTAATCTTCTATTTACAAAAGAAGCAGCACATAGCACTGCTAGAATCATACATGCAGGAGGAGATTGCACAGGTAGAGCAATACATAGTCATCTAATATCACAACTAAATCACACATTATGGAAAAATGCCACCGTTACAGAACTGCTTATAGAAGGAGATACATGTTGTGGTGTGAGTGTTTTAACCAAAAGAGGAAACTATAATCTATATGCCAATAATGTAATTTTAGCAAGTGGCGGTGTTGGAGCATTATTTAACTACCACACAAACGCATATACAATATCAGGTGAATTACACGGAATGATCTTAGAAAACAACTTAGAATTACAAGATATGGAGATGTTGCAATTCCACCCAACCGTATTTACAAAAACTCAACACGCAAGAAAGCTACTCTTAAGCGAAGCACTAAGGGGCGAAGGTGCAAGAATAGTTGATTATTGGGGAAATAGATTCTTGTTTGATTATGATAAAAATGGAGAATTAGCACCTAGAGATAAGGTTGCAAGATCTATTTTTGACTACAAATTAAAACTAAAAGAAAAGAATCTAAAAGAAGAAGAATGCGAAATATACCTAGATTTATCTCCATTTTCTAAAGAGTTTTTCTATCATAGATTCCCTAATATTGCTAGGAATCTTAGCTCCTTTGGATATGACTTACCAAATGATAAAATCCCAATTTCTCCAGCATTTCACTACTGCATGGGCGGGATAAAGGTAGATAGCATAGGAAAGGTTATAAGAATGAATAATCTATATGCCATAGGAGAGTGTGCCTGCACAGGGGTGCATGGTGCAAATAGACTTGCATCAAACTCCCTACTAGAAAGTCTAGTCTTTGCCAAAAGGGCTGCACAAAATATAATCCACAATAATGTTGAATTAAATTTTAGAGAGTTCCCACTTCATTTGCAAGTATTGCAAAAAGAACAAGATGAGAATCTAAAAGCCATACTAAGAAACATAATGTGGGAGAAAGTCGGCATAATCCGCAAAAAAAGCGGTCTAAATGAAGCATTAGGAGGAATCTATGTAATGCTACAAAGCAACATAGGAAGACTCCTAAAACTACGCCTACTAACTGCTAAAAATATAGTTGAATCAGCTATTAAGAGAGAAGAATCAATAGGAGCTCATTATAGAATCTAAGCACACTTTATTTTCCTCTTATAAGAATTTAATTGTCTTATACTTATTATTTTAGTTACTAAAATTGTGCTAATTTTGTATAAAATATAACCTCGCTTTGTATAAGCTTAAGCTATTTAGATTAGCTTTCCTACTCTTATGCAAATAAGATTCTCCACATTTTTCTATTTAGTTAAGAGATAATATCTTTTATGCTTTTTAAGGCAAGATTTGAAGCAACCTATAAAAATTATTCTCTACATTCTTCTTTTGGATAACATATAGAAATTAACTTTATAGTCAAAATTCCTTATTTTATATCTTTAAAATATTTATTAAATGCACTTTATAATCCTTTATATACTTCTCTACTTGTGGATTTTTAATCACATCATTGCAGATAAAAGTAGGTAGTGGTTTCATACCTAAAAACTGATGTGCTTTGTGTAAGTGCAAATACACCCCATCTACGCCCACGCCTTCAAAAAATTGTTCCTTTTCATTAAAGGCTTCAAGCGGTGCATTCCAAGTAAGAGAAAACATATATTTTTTATCCTTCACAAGCCCACCACTGCCATATTTTTTACTCACATCTTCCCTACTTCTACCATCATTTGCATAGAGTTTTCCAGCCCCTGTGCTAAAAACCTCATCAATGTATTTTTTGACAATCCAAGGCTCACCCATCCACCAACCAGGCATTTGATAGATGATAGCTTCAGAATCTAGAATCTTTTGCACTTCAGATTCTATATCATAGCCTTTATCTATACGCGTTTCACTCACATTTAGCCCTAGAGATTCTAAAGTCTCTTTTGCCACATTATGTAAAGTATCATTTAGCTTACCACCAGAGTGCCCAAAACTTTTAGATCCATTTAATAAAAGTATATTTTTCATTCTTACTCCTTAAAATTATTAATAGCTTCTTGCAAAGATTCTACAAACTTTGCTACATGATAGCCATCGCAAATTGCGTGATTAACATTAATATTTAGCAAAATTTTAGAATCCTGTATTTTTGATAGAGTGAAAATTGGCGCATAAAACTTGCTTCTATCAATTTGCAAATTAAAATCCTTAAAACTAATCCAGGGAAGCGAAGATACAAAAAATATATTTGGCAAATTTGTCGCCTTTGCCTCATAGCTTAGATTTTCACCAAACTCCGTTTTATCGCTTTGCAGTTTCTCATTAAATGTAGCAAAATCCTCATCATATTCACTCCAAAGAGAGCTAAAAGTCTCACTATTTTTATGAAAAATAGTATAGCTTGGGTGAGAGATTTCATAATAGCCTAAAATCCCATCTTTATAATCCATTCTAAATTCTACTATCTCATTCACACTCCTAGAAATACAATAAAGAATAAGATTTGAAAAGCTATATCCCTTTTGTTTATGATTCAGCAAATTTTGCACTTCAAGTTCCACACTTAGCGAAAAACCACAAGGATTTGCACTAAAAAACTTAAAATGCTCTGCTCTTTTGTAAGATTTTAAATCAATAGGAATAAAATGACACTCTTTCATCAATCAGCCTTTATATCACACGCCAAAATAGCATATTCATCAAGTGCTTCAAAGCCACAGCATTTATAGAATCTAAATGCCGGATATTTACGCTGTGTATTCAAAATCATAGCATTAATATCTGTATATTGTGTCTTTAACTGCGTTTTTATAGATTCTAAAAACTGCTTGCCATGGCCTTTATTTTGATATTTATACGCGATAAAAAACTGCTCAATTGCATATTCTTTAGCGACTTTATCATCAAATGTATAAGGCTTGATATAGCCCACGCAAACGCCTATAATCTGACTATCTTTTACAAGCATAAACCCTAAAAATGTATTCATCTCTAAAAGCATTAAAAAGTATTCTTTTATCTTTTTGGGGCAATTTTGCTCACACCATAGCTCTTTTGAAAATACATCTATATACAAAGATACACACTCATCTAAGTTAGCTTTATCAAAGTTTTTGCACTGCATTTATAATCCCTCACGCGATATTTATAGCTCCAAATCCACCTATTTTGCTAAATTTAGTAAAAATTGCCTTTATCTCTTTAATGGCAAAGATTATAATACAACTAATGCTTTTTTATAGCTTCCTTTGTAGCATTGATTTTAAAATCTTCATACAAAACTACGCTTTTTATCGCTTCTTTTTGAATAGCTTTAATTGCATTTTCCATAAAGTCAACAGCAAGATTGCCTTTAGAGTCTGCAGGTAGAGTGATTTTTAAGTCCGGCAATTTATTAGTAGCATTTATTAGATAATCTTTGAATAAAGTTTGCAATTTGTTAATTGTGCTAACAAAAAATAATCTTATTTCTTTGCTTATTTTATTTTTATCTTTAAATACAAGTGCCTTAACTCTAGTTCCTATATGAAAATTTTCAAATTGTGTAGAAGCATAAAATACTCCTCTATCAGCCAAATAAATGGTGTAACGATAATCAAAAATATGTCTATCATTAAGTTTTTTAATGTATTTCACAACCCCATTGTCTGTATTTTGATGACTAACCAGTGGTATATTTCCTAACTCTGTTCGCCCTATAATCACATCTCTACCTGTAAATATCTCAAACAAATCCCCAATTCTAAATTCTTTCCAAATTATAGAATCTAAAGCCTCTAAGCTACTATAGGGATTATCCCCCCCCCCCGCAGCTAGAATCTAGTGTGTTTAGAATCTCTTTTTCTTTTTTGGTCAGTGTATAGTTACTTAGTCCAGTAGCACGCAGATACGCTTCCAGCTCCACTATATAAGATTCCATAAAATCAAAAGCAAGATTACCTTTAGAATCTGCGGGAAGAGTGATAACTTCATTTTTAATTTTATTCCAGCTTGCCATACTGGAATATGAGAATTTAAATTTTATAAAGCTAAAAATACCAACAAGGTATAATCCTATCTTATCATTGATATTAAATTTTGCTTTTAGATTAAAAACTCTAGCGTGAGTTACCATTTTATAAGGAAAGCTTCTATAATAAACATTTCCAAACATATCGCAAGTTAGAGTATTTTTCTCAAAAATTTTAGCTTTGACATCTGTTTTACCTATAATTCCTAAATTTGTCTCACCTGAGCTTATAACTATCTCACCTTTATTATTTAAATGTGTTTTTTGTATATCAAAATCTCCATTTTCAGACTCAAATAAATCTCTGATTCTAAACTCTCTCCACTCTCCCCCTGCTTTTTTGAAATCAGCTTCTAATTTCTCTAAAGCAGGGTTTAGAACTTTCCCTGCGTAAATCCTTCTTGTTTTAAAATATTACTCACTTCCCAAGCAAGATATTCACTCACACTTTTTTTAAAATCTTCTAGTGTTGGCTTGGTATCGATTTTTCTATGCTGTGAGCAAGTCCAGTCTTTACCTTCTAAATTAATGCAATCTTCTATATAAAAATCTTTGTAATAATTTAAATATTTTGAGCCATAAAGCACGATATTTACAAGTTCTTCATATCTTGCTTTTGCGTTATTGGTATCTTTTAGATTGACACTTGCTTTTGACTTTTTCCTTGCCGCTCTTATATAACCATGCTTAACTCCCACTTCAAACACATAAATAGCTGTTTGCACGCTTGATTTTCCTACAAATAAATCATTTGGCATTTTGATACTTGCCAAAAGGCTTGAATGCTCTAAAATATTTTTGGTATAAGGAAGCCCATTCCCACTTCCAGCATTTTCTTGGATAATCACTACTGCCCTGCCTTTTTGCATTCTTTTTAATGCTCTATCTACAAAGATAAATCCTTTACCTTCTGCAGAATAAGGAGGATTTAATAAAAAGACATTAGCTGGGAAACTTTTGCCTTTTTTATCACCTTGCTCGTAGTTGCCTTCAAATTCTTTCAAACTATCTTTATGTAACAAATTTGCACTGCCATCATCAAGCAAAATCATATTTAAGATTCCAAGCAAATAAATATCAGTGCGTTTTTCTATACCTAAGAGTTGATAAGCTTTGATGTGAGCGATTTTTTCTTCTTTTTCTTTTGGGCTTTTGATATTTTCGCAATCTTTTATCATTGCATTCATTGAAGAGATAAGAAAAGCACCTGAACCTGTCGCATAGTCCCACACAAAAAAATCTTTATTTACTCTTGCAAGTGCTACCATAAGATCTACGACATATCTAGGTGTAAGCACGACATCATTTTTTTCATTATCTAGCACTTCCAGCCATTTAGTAATGGAATTAAAAAGTCTTCCAGCAATATCTGCGGTTTTTAGCTTTTTTACAAGTGGCAAGATATTATCAAGCACTTGGATATAGATTTTTTCAGCGGGCTTTCATCACTTGAGTGTAAAAGCTCGTTGGTATAGGATTTTACATTATAAAGTTTAGAATAGATAAAGGCTTTTTCTAAATCGTTGATAACGAGATTGATTTTTTCTTGTGGTAGATTTTTATAGCTTAAAAAATCTTTGATTTTATTTAGAAAAATTTGTCCATCATTTGTATATTGTCCTTCTTGTCCTTTTAGCTCGTCTAATTTTAGCGGTGTGATTTTATCAGCCACGCCTTGAGCTGCCATAATCATACCTACAAGTAAGGCTACTCTATCGTTATGGCTAATATTTAATAAGCTATCGTGCATAAATTGATTGAGTGTATTAAGTTTAGATTCTGTATCACTTTCAAGCTCTTTAATAGCTTTTGCCTTTTCTTCATCAATTAAGTTGATAGAATCTATTTTAAGCATTAAATCATCTAAATATTCTTTTGATAAACAACTTAAATCTTTAAAATCACCTATTTTTTTAGGAATGCTTAAATTTTCACAATTTAAGCAATAAAGGGCGTATTCTATTTTAGGTTCTTTATCGCTTGATAATTCGTAATAGCCATTAACTCCTATTGCAATGACTTCATCATAACTATGCGTATAATCAAGTATCGCATTAGCATAATGAACCGCACCATTCAGAGCGTATTCTTGTATATTTTTATAATTGGGTTTATTGTCTTTGGTGGTATTTTATATTTCATCATTTTTAAATTTAGCAAGTTTATTTTTTAAGCCCTTAACTTCTATCATAATAGGAATAGTTCTTAGTGTTTTTAGCTTTATTAATAATCTTATATCAGGATAGTTTTTACCACTCCCACCGCTTTTACTTGGAGCTTTTGTGAGCGCCTCATCAATTTCGGTATTGATGCTTTGTGTTTTTGCATAATAGGCAATGTTTAATTCCTTAAGTCGAGACTTTATCTTATCTTAAACAATTTCTTCTATAGAGTTCATTTATGTCCTTATTGAGTGCATGGATATTTCAAGTCAGTATTTTACTATCTTTTAGCTTACAATGTGGCTATTTTGAGTGCTTAGGATAGCTTTAAAACAAAAAGGCATAAAGCCCTAAGCTTTAAAATATTATCAAAAGTTAAAATTTCTTAAAACTTGCTTTACTTTGCTAAATTCAGTAAAAACTCCGCTGTTTTTACATCTCTATTATTACAGATAATATATGGAGAGATTTTAGAGATAGATTCCATATCATTAGAATCTAGTGTAAAATCAAACACAGAAATATTCTCAACCATTCTCTCTTTGCTTAGAGTTTTTGGGATTACTGCGATTTCTCTTTGAATTAGCCATCGTAAAATCACTTGAGCTATGCTTTTATTATGCTTAGAAGCAATAGCTTTTAGAATCTCATTTTCAAAGATTCCATTTTGTCCTTCTGCAAATGACGCCCCAAGACTGCGTAGTTACACCTAGTTTCTTTATATTCTCTTCAAAATCAAAGCATGGCAAAAATGGGTGGCACTCTAATTGATTATCTGTAAGCCTATCAGGATAGAAATTTCTCACACCAAGCGATTTTGATAAACCTTTTATTCTTTAACTCACTCATCGCTTCCCACGCACCATAACTATCGTTAAATGGCTGGTGGATAAGATATAAATCAACAAAATCTAGCCCTAATTTTTGTAGATATTATGAGTGTATAAAACTCTCATAATATCTAAACAAGGATTATATGGAGAAAAACAAAAAATTTGATTTTAATGGTGGTGTATTTAACTGCACACTATCACTATCGCTGGTAAATACAAGTAAGTATTTATATATCCTATATCGTTGCGAAGCAGTGCGTTATAATAAACTAAATCGGTATTTATACCCATATCTTTTAAATACTAACAACACACTAAGAGAACTTCTAATAGTGCGTAGAATACACCAAATCCCACCAAAGGTAGAATATAGGTTATCAAACAGATAACAAAGCTTAATCCCAATTTTACAAGCAATGTGTGATTGGGGAACGAAGTATAAAAGTCAAAAATAATTCCTAATTCTTGCAACTCTTCTTAAGTGAAGGGAGTGATAAATTAAGTTCCTTTATAGTCTCTAAGCACTGGAGATGAAAAAGGGATAAATCCTCCATTATCTTATAATATGCCCAAGTGCCTTTACGTCTAACTTCTAAAAATCCAGAATCTTTTAATATTTTTAAATGGCGTGAGAGGCGCGATTGAATCATATTTAAAGAATTTTGCAAATCACATACGCAAAGTTCACCATTTTGAGCCAAAAAGGCTAGTATTAGCACTCTACTTTCATCATTTAACGCACCAATGATATTTAAAAATTTATCCATTTAAATTCCTTTAGAAAAAATAAATAAGACTGCCAAAGCTAATCGCAATAAGTAAAATAAGTCCCACAAAAAGTGCTAGAAAGTTTATTCTAAACATACCTTTCAATAAAATAAGTTCAGGAAGAGAACACCCAGCACCTGCTATTAAAAAGCTAAAAATCACACCTTCATTGACACCTGCTTCAAGCAATGCCAAACCAATAGGGATAATCGTCTCCACTCTAATATAGAGCAAGATTCCAATAAATGCTGCAAAAATTATGCTAAGCACTCCAAAATCACTTAGAGAATCTTGCAAGAAGTCTTGTGGCACAAATCCATGTATAAAAGCCCCAATACCCATACCTATGGTAATGTATGGGATAAGCTTTTTATAATCTTTGAAAGATTGAAATAAAATTTCTTTAAAACTTAATTTATCTTTAAGTGTGTTATCACAGCAACCTGTGTTTGCATTTTTACTCTCATCACAACAACTTTGAGGTTTTTTGATACTAAAAGAAGTGATTTTGGCAGGATTTTGAGCTTGATTATTAGCAGAAAATGATAAAGTATTTGTGCTTTTAAAATCCTCTTTTAAAAATTTTTGCGTATCTAGTTTTTGGATTAAAATGGAAATAATAAAAATAACAACAAACAAAAAAGCACTATATATAAAAGTAATTTGCCACCCAAAAGATACAAAAAGCATAGCAATGATAATGGGATTAATTAAAGGTGAGGTAAATAGATAAGCAATACACACGCCAAAGGCTACATTTGTATTTAAAAATGCACGAAATAATGGAATGGTAGAGCAAGAACAAAAAGGAGTAAGAGCACCAAGAAGCATAGCTTTAAGATAGCTAGAATAAGAATCTTCGCTTAGGTGTTTTTCAAAAACATTCTTGCATTTATGATTAATAAAGCTAACAACAGCAGAGATAGCAATAAAGAGCAAAGAAAGCTCGATAAAATAAACACAAAATAGCTTAAGAGATTCTAATAATTTTACTTCCACAACAAATTACCTCCTAAAATTTTATAGAAACATAACATATTTATATCAATAAATCAATATATATTGATATAAATAATTTAAAAATTTACATATTACTTTTATAATACAATGCTAAATTCAACAAGGAGTATTATGGATACACAATTTGATGCAATTATCATTGGTTCTGGGCTTGGTGGCTTAAGCTGTGCAGCTACGCTATCAAAGGCCAATAAAAAAGTGCTTGTATTAGAACAACATAGCTTGATTGGTGGATGTGCTACTTGTTTTAAGAGAAAAGGTATGCTTGTAGATGCAGGATTACACGAAATGGATTTTGGTACAGAAAAACGAGATATGAAACACGCGATTTTCAAACATCTTGGATTGGATAAAAAACTGTATCTTATCACACTTCCTAGTGCATGGAGTATCGTAGAGCAAGATAAGCCAAATAAGATTCTAACAATCCCACATGGCAATACAAAAGAAGCACTTATTGCAGCATTCCCACACGAAAAAGAAGGCATTGAAAAATACTTTAAAAAGCTTGGCTTTCAAAGCTTTTTAATAAGAAGCTTCCCGTTTGATATGAAATTTATCGATTTCTTCTTTGCGCCAATAACTACACTTATATTCTTTGCTTATAATATGGTGCGCAATAAAAGCGTGGGCGAAGTGTTAGATTCGTGTATCAAAGATCCTAAACTAAAGAGAATTTTAAATATTAATATCTCCTATTATCATCATAATCCATTTAAATTTATTTGGAGCTATCACGCCATAGCACAAAACAACTACTACAATAAAGGTGTATATATAAAAGGTGGCTCACAAAAGCTTTCAGATACACTTAGTGAGATAGTTAGAGAAAATGGCGGGGAAGTGAGGGCAGATTCTGATGTAGTAGAGATTTTGTGTGATGATAAAAGTGTAAAAGGTGTAAAATATATAGATAAAAAGACTAAACAAGAAATAGAAGTCTATGCAGATACAATCATCGCAAATTGCGATCCGCATATAGTATATACAAAGCTTTTAAAAAATCTTACTCCAAGTGAATATAAAAAAGATTCTAGACTTACAGAGGATTTCACGCTTACCTCATCACTCATCTCACTCTATATGATATTTGATAAGAATCTAAGCGAGATCTATCCAAATATGGACTACTCTACTTTCCTTGTAGATGAGAAATATTTTAATCGCCCTTTTGATTCTAAGAATGCAGATTCTGCAAATACACAAATAGAGTGCCGTGATTTTGCCTTTGTGAATTACTCAAAAATTGATAGTGGGCTAAGCGATAGAGATGATAGATATCTTGGTGTTGGTGCGGTGTATAGCTATTATGAAGAATGGGATAATTTAGATAAAGTTGCCTATAAAGCCAAAAAACAAGAACTCCAAGATGCACTAGTGAAGCGATTAGAGAGCGTGTATCCTAATATTATGGAGCACTGTATCCATATAGAGCTCGCCACGCCAAAGACGATTGAGCGCTACACACGCACAAGAAAAGGTGTGATTTATGGATACGATCAAGATAAAGAAGGTTTTATTGGTAGAGAGAGGTTTAAATCAAAGAGTATCAAGAATCTCTACTTTGCTTCTAGCTTTGGCTTCCCAGGTGGAGGATTTACCGGTGCGATTTTAGGCGGATATAGAACCGCAAGAAAGATTTTAGATCCCTATTTTTATGCAAAAAGGATTACATTATGTGTGATCTTTGGCACCGCAGTTGGTATTGGGATAAGTGCATTAATAAAAATGATATAAGGAAAAGTGCATGAATTTTAAGATAATTGGCTGTTTTATGATTAGTGCTGGTTTTGCATTTACAAATGATATAAATGGTATCTATCTTTTACCAAAAGATTCTAAAGATAAACAAAGTGTGGTAGAGATTTTTAGCAAAAATAAAGCATTTTATGGTGTTGGATTTACAACCACAAATGGAATTAGATGTAGATTCTAATAATCCAAATAAAAGCCTACAAAATCGCCCTATCCGTGGCAGTATATTTTTAAATATGAAGTGTAATAATAATAAATGTAATGGCAAGATCTATAGTTTTGAAAAAGGCAAAACCTATCCAATTAAAGCTATGCTAAAAAATAACACGCTAGAAATAAAAGTGGATGTGCTTTTTGGTCCTATGTTTATTTGGCAAAAGCTAGACGAAACACAAGCACTCAAATATAATAATGAACGATTAGATATAAATGCACTTGAATTGATGCAATAATTAAAAAATCATAGCCTATTAATACTTCAAATATTTATTTCTTAATATGGCTAAATGGCTTGATGTACTGGATTATTAAATCTCTCATGAATCTAAAATATAATGCATTCTATATGCTCATAAGGACCTTGTATGCTTAGAGAATCTAAAATATCAAGTTCTGCAATCTCAATATCTAATTTTACCAATGCTATCTTGCCACCCTTTTAACTATCTCTTTTACAAACTCGTAAAAATCAATCCACTTGCTTTATAACCACTTTATGCGTGATTTTTATCACCAACAATAATTTCACCTTGACTAACGATACCCTCACCTCAATCATAAAACATTACCAAGGCGTAGATTATATCTGTATAAATCTTTAAAAAGTATACAAATATTGATTTAGATCAATAGCATAAGCATTTAACCAAATATTTTGAATTTTAATAAAATAATACTACCAAAATTAGGAAATCAAATGTATTACACATATTTTAGCTCACAACTTGGCAACCTTATGCTAACTGCAAATTGCAGTGCTTTAATCGGACTAACCTTTCAAAACGATTGCAATTTTAAAACAATTACAAATCATCAATACAAAGAAACAAATATATTGACACAAACTAAAAAATGGTTAGATATTTACTTCAATAAAAAAGAACCAAAATTTAGTGTAGAAATATGCTTGATGGGTAGTGATTTCCAAAAAGAAGTATGGGAAATTTTATGCAAAATACCTTTTGGAGCAACAATAAGCTATGGAGAGATCGCACAAGCTATCGCTAAAAGACGCAATATAAAACGCATGTCAGCTCAAGCAGTAGGCAAAGCTGTGGGAAGCAATAAAATTGCAATTATTGTGCCATGTCATAGGGTCATTGGCTCAAATGGTAGTTTAATAGGATATGCAGGGGGCTTAGAAAAGAAAAGCACATTATTAAAACTAGAGGGTGTTTTATAGTAAATATTTATATCTAAAATTACACAAGTATCATTAATATCATAACTTAGCATTATGCTAATGCTGATAAAGTGAGGCTTAAAAGTAAATTTATATATTATTTAGCTTATTGACTTCTATATGCCTTTGCATTGCTTCATCATCTAGGATTGTATCGTATCTATTTTTAGAGATTCTGTGGCGTTTGCCAATCTCTAGATCTTCATTGATAGTTTGGATAAACTCCTTAAAATTTGGATTTTTCTCCACAAGCATATTAAGCGTTGCAATATCAAGCTCTCTTTTGTGCGAAGGGAGGATAATGTTACTATCAATTGTGTTAGATTCTAACCTTATCACGCCAATACCAAAGCTAGCATTTAAACGTATAAGCTCCTCTAAAATCTCATCATCAAACTCTTCAAAAACCACCAAATATCCCTCGTTTGCAAAGCTAGAGTTTGAGACAGCTTGAAAATAAGATTCTTTTAAATTACTCCACGAAAGACGCACCTTTAGCTCAAAGGCATAGAATTTAAAGTTAAATTGATTAGTGTTTTTTAATAAACTTAGCGTCTCTTGCTCGTAGTCATTTTCAAAAGGAAAATGCACTCCCACAATATCAGGATAATTCCACTTATCACGTCCGCTTATGCTTTTTGTGCTTTTTTCATGAAAAATAGTTTTGCAATAGAGATTAAAATTAGGATTTTCATACAAGAATTTTACTAAAAGTGGGTGGAGGGAACGTTCTTTTATATTCTCTTTAGTATGTTTTGCTGGGTGTTCTTTTTGGAGTTGAATGGATTGCGTAAGAATTACCTTATTTTTTAAATAAAAAGTTGTAGGCTGTTTGGAAGTGATATAAAAAAGAGAATCTTCATTTTTAATATCAGTATAAAGCAATGCACTAATATTGTGCCAAGGTGTCTTGCCGATGCTTCCTAGCTTCTTATCTAGCCCCATTTTTACACCACTCTCCCAAATCTCCATAAAGGTAAGGGGTTGTGATGAGCTTCCTAAAACATCAATGATAAATTGTCTGAATGTGTATTTTTGTATAGGGAATCCTTTAACTTAGATGAAATTTTTTAAAATACTCATCAATCTCATTTCGCATTTCAAGCCCAACTTCTTCAAAAGAATCCAAAATGATTTCATAGCTTCCGACTCCACCTATAAAATCCCAAAACTCTTTTGCCACCTTTAATTCAAAGTCTAAATCAAGCATTCCAGCCATAGTCCAACGCTCATAAGGTTTAGGTTCATAAGGATTATATGGAATTGCAATAAGGGAATGAATGTTGGCTTGTGGATTTGCATACGCATAGCATGCTACCCAAGCAAGAAGTGTGCGCTTAAATTCCTTGAAACCTCCCTTATTTGGTTTAGCGGTTTTAATATCTATCAAATACACATTATTATGTTGCTGTAAAAATAAATCTATCTTAGTAGGCTTTATAGTGCTAGTTTCACCGCTTCGTGCCACATCTAAAATCTTGGCAATTTCATCATTTTTATTGGGCTTAGAATTTCCGCTTTCTAAAGAATCCATAATATCTTGGATAACCCTTTGTGCTTCTTTTGTAATGATATTTCCAACCTCTTTTTGACGCTCAATAATATCAAAATGACAATGTCCTAACTCTTCAGCCACAGGTTCAAAAATGCTAGTGCCAAAATTAGTATTAAGACTTTGAATAAAGCTATAAAGTGCCATTCTATCTTTCCCTAAAAGGCGTGTATGAAAAGGCATATATGAAGTTTCTGGCTTATAGTTTTCAAATTTAGTGCGCAAAGCTATTGTAAGACGAGTTTTGATATTGTTTTTTATATTATTCATTATAATACTCCCGTAATTGTATGCAAAAATCATCAAAGTTATCAATGATTTTAGTAATAGGAGAATAAAGAATTTTTTGGTTTGTTTTTGTAATGTTTGAAATATTTAAATCTGTATCATTGATGTGTTTAAGAATATGTTTGATTAAATTTTCAAATTTTTCTCTGCAAGAAAGCAAAGAATTAAGCTTACTACATACCATTTCTATTTCATTTTCATTTAAGTTTGGTATATCTCCCATTTTTCTAGGCTTTTTAAAATTGGTATCCAAAGTTACTACTTTAAAGATTATAAAGGTGATGTGGTGTTTGAGAAGATGTATTTTATCCTTTTTGTTTGTATTTAAAAAATCTTGTATAAAAACAAAAAGGTATGTGACATGATAAATTAGTTTACAGTAGGATTCCTGATTGATACCTTTAAGATTTTCTAAGTATTTATTCATGGTGCTATCAAAATACCCAGAAGCTCTATGTGGGATGTGAAAAATTGATGACATTAAAGCTCTCATGATTATAAGCAAATCAACATTTATATAGTTTTTCTCATCAATTTGACCAATTCTTCTTTTGTAAAAAATAGATTTATTATCAATAATATTTTTATGAAAATAATCTTCGAGAAACTTAAAAAACTCTCTATTGGATAAAAGTTGATAGGTATCAATTTGATTTTGACTATTTGCGCTTGTTGCAATCAATTCTATTTCATCTTCATCAATAGCTTCAATTAGCTTTACTGGCAGTATTATATTTTTGATTACTTGAGTATCATCAGCATGCTTATATATTTCAAACAAAGAATTGATTGTTTGACAACCATTGATGATTCTAATAGAATAAAATATATAATCATTAGTATTGTTTTTATATTCAGAGTTTATTATGGTAATCCCATTATTGTATAGATGAAAATCTGAATCTTTCGTTGTTGCAGTATTTTGAATATTTCTATTAATATCTGTATTTCCTAAAAATAACCTGATATTATCTTCGAAAACATTATTATTAAGTATCCTAAGTTGATTGTTTTCAAGAGAAATGGATTGAAGCAAAGATAAAGCATCTAAGTATCCAATAAAACATTTATTAGATATAGAAATTAAATTATTTTTTGGTATAGAAATACTGACTTGCCCAGTTCTATTGCTTTCGTAAATTTTTCTTATAAATTCACTTCCTATTAAACATGTTTTAATTTCAATAAATTCCCCAATCTTTTCTTCATTGGTTTTTATTTTGTCTCTCCAATTATCTTCTAAAGTCTTTATTTCGCTTTCTGTTTTTTGTGTGCAAAAATAAAAACTAGCCTTTAAAGTTATATTTTTCTGTTGTTGAGACTTTTTATCAAAGGCATGAATGCATTCCGCAATATTTTTTGGGCAATTATTCTTTCTCTCCAGTATAGATGTTAGAGTATTATAAAATTTCAATATATCTCCAATATCAACACTTTTAGAAGTTTTTGCCTCTACAAAACAAAATTCTACATTTTTAAATTTCGCATCTTCGGTAAGAAGAATATTGTAATTAGAGATTGAATATAATGAATTATCAACAATAATAAAAAATCCATCAATTCCAGAAATATTATCATTTAACCAAATATCTTTTAAAATTTCACTATCTATTTTATTGGATAATGTTGTTGCTAACATTGATGCAGAAAAAATTTCAAATTCTTGTGACTTATTTAATGACATGTTGGGAAACAAATCGCAACAAAATTCTCTAGCTTGTTTAATAATTCTTGATTCCATTTTATATCTCCTTTAAATGAAAAATACTCTCACTATATTTATTCTTATCTTTTTCGCTACGATTTAGAACAGGTCTATCATAGCGATTTACAATTTTCATTCCTGCAAGTTGTGCTATATTTGGATAAAGGTTAAATTTATCATTTGCAACCAAAAATACATTGTAATTATTCTTTAAAAATCGCCTTGCATTGTTTAGGGCTTGTGCTACTCCTTTTACATAACTTTCTTTTGCATTCTTACTTTGTCCTTCGCTTAATCTACCAATTTCTAAACAATCATTACGTGGTAAATCAAAAATATCATAAGCATAAGCATGTTGCTCGTGATAGTCGATTAAACCAACATAGGGCGGAGAGCTAAAAATACCAGCTATTTTTTGTGTTTTTACAAGATTGGCAAATTCTTTATCTATCAATTCTAATTGAGAAGTAATATTCACATTTGTAGAATCTGTATTTAAACAAATTTGATTTGTATCTGTACGTAAGTTTTCAAACTCTCTTAGTCGCTTTAAAGTATCCTTTGCATAGCTATCCCACCATTTTTTAATACTAAAAAGAGGTTTACATATTCTGCCATGTTTATGACAATAATATGTTGCAGTAATAGGCTCTATTAAAGTGGCTAAATCTGAATGTGTGGTAGCTCGACAACTTCTTGCTGTTCTGCTCAAAATAATAGATAAAATATTTTGTAGATTTTTTGGTGCTTTTAAAATTTCATTTCTTATGAGGATAATTTCTTGCCTAATGGAATCCAAATACCATTTTTCAAAAAAATTACCCTTTAAATTTGTAGTAAGGTTTATAGCGTATTGCTTGATTAAATCATCATAAATTTTTAAAAACTCTGCTTCTTTGTCTTTTCCATATTGTTTTTCATCAACCTGTTTTAAAGCAACTTGGCGTTTAAAAGTCTTATTTGGAAAATACATTTGATTAAACATGCTTAATTTGTTATTTAAATCTAATTCAAAAGTTTTAACCTGCGTAGCGTTTGTATAAGAATTTAGCACATTTGTGATTCTAAAGATTTCTGCTTCAAGTATTTTTAAATCATATTTTGTAATTTTAGCATTGCTTAACATTGTATTAAAATATGAAATATCAATACCAATGGCATGCATGTTGAGTTCATTTGCTACGCATAATGTTGTCCCACTTCCAGCAAAAATATCTAAAATAATATCTCCTTTTGCAAAATATGATTCTGTCTTTAAAGAATCAGTATGAAAATCTAAAAAATACTCCACAAGTTGTGGTATAAATTTACCTTTGTAAGGGTGGATTCTATGAATATGTTTTGTTGTTTCAGCTTCTTTGTATTGTGCAAAAGAAATAGGAGAATCTAAATATTTTTGCGATTTAATGGTTTTATCATAATATATTTTTAATTCATTCCTATCTACCAAATTTTCTTTGTTATTTGTGCTATGATTTGCAACTTTTCCATAATTTAAAAGATAAATAATATTATTGCTCGTCACCTTTTTGCCTAGATATTCACTAGCCCAAATAGCAGCAACTTTTGGGCTAAGTAGTATTGGGAATTCATCATTGCATATTTTAGTATTTAAAGAACTTTTCAAGCATCTCACTCCCACTCAATCGTGCCTGGTGGCTTAGAGGTTATATCATATACTACGCGATTTATCCCTTCTACTTCATTAATGATTCTATTTGCCACGCCCTCTAAAAAGCTATGTGGGAGATGAGAGAAAGTTGCAGTCATACCATCAAGTGCTTCTACAGCTCTCACGCAAATAGTATTATCATAAGTGCGGTTATCACCCATTACGCCCACACTTTTGACATTTAGAAGCACACAGAATGCCTGCCATACTTTATTGTATAAATTATGCTTATAAAGCTCCTCAATAAATATAGAATCACAAACCCTTAGCAAATCTAAATCTTGCTTATTTACCTCTCCCATAATGCGTATTGCTAAGCCTGGCCCTGGGAAAGGATGACGAATAAGCATAGATTCAGGCATTCCTAGCTCTCGCCCCAAAGCCCTTACTTCATCTTTAAAAAGCTCTCTTAATGGCTCGATTAGCTCAAACTTCATCCAATCAGGCAAACCACCTACATTATGATGGCTTTTTATCGTCTTGCTTGGTCCCTTTACGCTTACAGATTCGATTACATCTGGATAGAGTGTGCCTTGCGCTAGGAATTTTATCTCTCCATTTTCATTATGCTTTTTAGCCTCCGCTTCAAAAACTTCAATAAAAGTCTCACCGATGATTTTTCGCTTTACTTCTGGATCAGTTACGCCCTTTAGTTTGCCTAAGAAAATCTCACTTGCATCAATAGTGATAAGCGGTACGCCCAAGTTTTCTCTAAACATCGCCTCCACTGCTTCCCTCTCTCCCGCTCTCAAAAGTCCTGTATCTACAAACACAGGAATAAGATTCTCACCAATGGCACGATAAAGAAGTGTCGCTACTACACTTGAATCCACTCCACCACTTACTGCACATAACACTTTACCACTTTTGGCAACTTCTCTTAACTTTTGTATTTCAGATTCTGCAAAATAATTCATATTCCAACTTGTATCTGCCATACAGATATTTATTGCAAAATTCTCTAATATATCTCCTCCACATTCACTATGCACAACTTCTGGGTGAAACTGCAAAGCATAAATATTTTTATCCAAATTTGCGATAGCACAATAATGCGTATTTCCACTCTTTGCAAGCTCAACAAATCCTTGTGGAATCTCTTCAACCCTATCAGCATGACTCATCCACACAATACTATTATTTTTTACATTATTAAAAATTTGACTTTTGCTAATTATGATTTCTTTTATATTTTTAAGATTCTCTCTTATTTTATCTGCTTTACCCCTTAGATGTGTTACAGGAAAATTTCTGCCTTTAGAATCTGTTTTACTTTCTTTAAAAATCTCAAAACCGATATTTTGATAAAAACTCAATGCATCATTATTTTGCGTATTACAATCTACTGCTATAACATCAGATCTATCATTTAGTACGCATTTAATTAATCCTTTACCTATTTTGCAATTAAAATATTTACTAGACACAAAAAGCATTTCTATTTTATTATCAATGCAACCTATAAATCCCAAAAACCTACCATCATGTTCAGCCACCATAAAAATATCGCATGCACTTAAACCTTCTTTTACTTCATCTTTAATCTCTATAATATCACTTTCTTTTAAAAAGCAATGACTAGCTCTTACAGAATCTTCCCATAACAACAAAATAGATTCCTCATTTTGTCTTATTTTATATTTATCAAAAGATATAAAATTTATCTTCTCACCACCTAATACTTCTAGATGCGCCTTACCAAACTCCTGCTTATCTGCCTTTAATACCTTGCCACCAAAGTGATGAGCTATATATTGCATACCATAACATATACCAAGTATAGGAATACCAAGTTCAAAAATCTTAGAATCTGGCTTATATGAATCTTCTTCATATACACTTGCAGGACCACCGCTTAAAATGATGCCTTTTGGTTGTTTTGATTTTATTTTTTCTATATCTTCAAAATAAGGAACAATCTCTGTATATACCCCATGCTCTCTAAGTCTTCTAGCGATTAATTGGGTGTATTGACTGCCAAAATCTAAAACTATAATTTGGACTTGATTCATGGTATGCTCTCCGTTATTAATTTATTTTATATTTATAATTTTGAATACTTAATATAGTCTTAATTTTACATAAAAAATAATAAATATACTTTGAAATATTAAATTGTAGTTACAAAAGTAAAAGCAGGATTCAAAAATCCAAAAAGGATTTTTGAATTATTATTCATCAAGTGCGAAGCTACCTTTAGAATGAGATCTTAAATATTCCCATATTAGCTTATCATCTTCTTCAGTAGGCATAGCAAATGCTTTCATAGTACCATATACGCCTTCCCACTCTTGAATTGTATGCTCTTTTGGAGAGTGTGCTGCATGACACATAGAGCAATTATCATAGTAAATAAACTCGCTCTTACTCCATATCTCGCTCTCTGTTTTTGTTAATTTTGCCTTAGGTATAGCAACTTCCATATCCTTTACTACACTTCCTTCTTTTAAAGTTATAGCAGGTAGAATAAAATCTTCATCAGCATATATATTTAAGCTATCACCATCTTTTATATATCCAACAGCTTTTAAAATAACCTTATCTCCCTGCTCCTTTACTTCGGCAAAACCATAGCCTTTAATTACGCTACCTATAACCTTGCTTCCATCAGAAGAATAAACTTGTGTATCTTCAGTAGCAAAGTGATATACACCCTCTCTTTTTGGTTTTTCCACTACTACTTGCTGCGTTTCATCTAAGGTAAAGCATGTATGACATGAACTCTCACTAGAGCTAGAACTTTTAGTAGAAGATTCTTGACAACCAACAAAAAACAAACCAGCTAATAAAATTGTAAAAACACTTAATTTTCTCATAATTACGCTCCTATTATTTCTGGTGTTAATGTAGATTTGTAAGGCTTTACAATCTCATCTTTACCAAGTTTTCTAATATTTACAAGACAAGTATTAACCGCGGTAGCTTGTGCCCACCTACTTGTTGGGCGTGAGCTTGTTAGCACATTGCACGCACCTGCATTACATCTTGGCGTTTTATCATTTGTATTTTCTGGGTCATACCATGCACCCTCTTGAATCTGCACTACTCCTTCTCTTATCTTATCAGTTACAAACGCACCTGCAAGAACAGCACCTCTAGAGTTATATACCTCTACAACCTCTCCATGCTTTATTCCTAGTTTTTGTGCGTCATTTGTATTAATTACTACTGGCTCACGCCCTTGAATTTTATATACATCTCTAACCCAAGTGTTATCTAGCTGACTATGCACTCTATATCTTGGGTGTGGGCTAAGCATATGAAATGGATATTGTTTAGCTTCCTTACTTCCAAGATATTCACTAGGTTCAAACCAAGTTACATGCCCTTTCATATCAGGCAATTTTGCTTCTTCGAACTTATCAACAAAGAATTGTATCTTGCCACTTTGAGTTGCTAGTCTATTTGTCTCTGGATCTGATCTAAAGTCTGCATGGCGGACATATTCATAATCCCCACCTTCAAACTCTACAAACCCATCCTCCCAAAACTTGTCAAACTCTTTAAAAATAGGACCATCAGAACTTGCATAGAATTTCTTAATCCAATCCATATAACTAAGACCACCTGTATATTGATGATACTTCTCTTCTCCACCAATTTTTTTTGCTAACTCTGCAAAAATCGCAAAATCATCCCTATGCTCATATGTAGGTTCTACAACCTTTTTCATAGCATAAATTACATTTCTTGAATAAGTGCTTCCGCTTGTAATATCGTCTCTCTCCATTGTGCAAGTGCTTGGGAATACAACATCAGCCATTTTCGCCATAGGTGTCCACCAAGGTTCATGCACCACTACGGTATCTACACTTCTAATAGCTCTTATTAGCTCGTTTGTATTTGGGTGATGACCTAGAAGTGTCGCACCACAACAATAAATCATCTTAATTTCTGGGAATGTAATTATTTTACCCTTGAAGTTAATGGATTTACCCGGATTTAATATACACTCACTAACTCTACTTGCAGGAATTGAAAACTCTACTCTACTTCTCCCTTGAGATAATCCTGGAGTTGTTCTATATCCGCTATTTGCTTGTCCACCTCCTGCATAATGCATAGAAAAACCAACTCCACCACCCGGTGTGCCAATCTGTCCGATCATACACGCAAGATTAATTAAAGCCCAATCAGCCTGTTCTCCATGCTGTGCTCTTTGCATTGCCCAGTTACCAGCTATAAATGTGCTTTGACTTACAAATAAATCACATAGCTCTTTAATTTTAGATTCTTCTACTTCTGTAATTTTTGAAGCCCATGCTACATCTTTAGGGATTCCATCGCTCTCACCCAAAAGATAAGGTAAGAATTTATCAAAACCATCTGTATATTTTTCTACAAACTCTTTATCATATTTACCAGTTGTATATAAATAGTGCATCATACCTAATGCTAGTGCAACATCGGTATTTGGACGAATCTTAATCCATTCTGCATCAAACATCTCTGCAGTTTCATTATAATATGGATCAATATTTATAAATTTAATCCTAGCCTCTTTGTATTTTGGGTAATAAAGATCATTTACATGATTTGGAACAACATAATCAATGCGGTTACACTTAAATAAATCTGCTCCCCACATTACATATACTTTTGTATTTTTGATGATTTGCTCATGTGTGGTTTGTTGAGAATATACTTCTAAATCACCTATAATATCATTATTTACACGACCAGCAGCACCATTGCTATACTCACCATCAGTTCCTACTGCACCGCCTAGAACGATATTAAAGAATCTTCCAGTTACGATATTTGAGTTATGCAATCTCCCTACATGCCCCCAGCCACCATAAGCAGCATTATAGATATTTTCTTTTGGAGTGGATTTGATTTTTTCAGCAACCAAATTTAGTGCAGTCTCCCAATCCACTCTTACAAAAGGCTCTTTTCCTCTTAATTCAGGGGCATTTTTACCTTCTAAGAAGCTTTTTCTAACACAAGGATATTTCACTCTAGAATCTGTATAAACTCTATCGATCATAGATTTCATCATTATACTTGGATTCTTATCGTGCGGACTTGGTAATACATCTACAAATTTACCATCTTTTACTTTAGCAATAAATGGACCAAAATGTGTAGCATGTGGAATTAATTGTATATCATTAATCGCACCAACGGCACTAAGTGGCGATGAACTTCCTGCTATAGCTATAGAAGCTACTGCTGAAGTCTTTAAAACATCTCGTCTTGTCATTGTTATTTACCTCCTTAAAATTACATTCCTTACATAAACATGTAAAAAATTGCGAAATTCTATCATATTATTAATTTAATTTCTTTTAATTATTAAAAAAAATAATAATTTTAATTATAATATTTTACAAAAATACACAAATAATATTTTGTGAACTTAACAAGCGTTTAACATCAAACTAACTTAAAGAGAATTCTATATTGAAAGTCTTGAGACATGTTATGATTTTGATAAGAAATAAATAAAAATACAAAGGCTTTAATATAGATGAACCAACAAACACAAATAAATACAATCAAAGCAATAAAAAACTTCACAATAAAGCATAAGGCAATCACTATTGCCACACTTGAAGGCTCAAGGGTCAATCCCAAAGCCAAAAAAGATAAATACCAAGATTATGATATTTCATTTTTTGTGCCTCTAGATTCTATGCACGAATTTTTAGAGATTTCTTCACAAAGCGATATTAAAAGTGCAAAAATCCCAAGTAAGATTTTAGTCTTTACAAGTAAGCATTTTGGGAGGCTTATTTTCTCTCAACTTCCAGAATCTATGGAGTTTTATAAACCTGATTTACCACCAAATTGGGTAAGTTTTTTAATGCTTTTTGCAAATGGGGTGAGACTTGATTTAAAAATCATTCCTTTGCAGGATTTGAATGCTTATTATGAGCTAGAGCCACTAAGCAAGGTGCTTGTGGATAAAGATAATCTTTTTACACACACTATTCCACAAACTCCTTTTAGCATAACGCATTTAAGCCAAAAATGCTTTGATGATGTATGTAATGAATTTTATTTCACACTTAGCAATGTGCAAAAAGCCCTTTTAAGAGAGCAATTTATCTTAGCAAATCATCTTTTAGATTCTATGCGTAAGGCGTTATTTGTTATGCTTAGCTTTAAAGTGGGTTTAAAACAAGGATTTAATCTTTGGCTTGGTAAGGAAAATGCATATATTTTGCACTATCTATCTAAAAAAGAAGTAAAGATTATAAGAGGTAGCTATCACACTCATAGCCTAAAACACATAGCAAAATCTCTAGAGATACTTGAAGAACTTTTTAGCAAAAGTGTAAAGCATATATGCAAGAAAAGTGACTATAAAAATCCATATAAAAATTTGTATAAATATAGGTTTTATAAATGATAGATATTTGTCAACATTCTTTTAATCCTGTATATAATGCAAAATCTAAGGTGCTAATTTTAGGTTCTTTTCCCTCCTTTGCTTCAGAATCTTTTGGTTTTTACTATGGGAATTCTAATAACCGATTTTGGAGCGTTTTGGCTCTTGTATTTGATTGTATTGTGCCAACTTCAAAAGATAAGCATTTAAAAAATAAAGAGATTATAGAAATTCAGAGAAATTTTTTACTAGAACACCATATTGCACTTTGGGATTGCGTGCAAACATGCAATAGAAAGGCAAATAATTCAAGTGATACAAATTTAGAGATTCTAAACTTTAATGATGTTGCAGAGATTGTTTATAAAAGTCAAATTAAAGCAATTTTTTGCAATGGTAAGCTTACTAGAAAATCCTTTGACACACTTTGCTATAACTATAAAACTAATGGGTCTAAAAATATCTCCATTTTAAATTTACCAGTCTTTACCCTACCCTCCACTAGCAGTGCAAACGCTCGATATAGACTTGATGATTTAGCAAGAGAATGGAGTGTAATAAAATATCAGCTTAATTCATAGCTTAACAATAAAATTTTTTTCTATAACAAAAGTAAATTATTTTATGCCAATCAATACGAATCTAACTCAAAAAAATCCTACTTCTATCATCTCGCCATGATTTTTATTTGCGACTTCTTTGTAGCTTATATTGCATTTTGGATTCTTTAGTGCAAAATCCTTTGCAAAGTTTATATGTGGTATAGATTCTTGTGTCTTCTTAGCTTCATTGCCGCCCCACAGATAATAGACAAATTTAGGACATTCTTTAATTTCTAAACTACCAAATTTAGGCTCACTCCAAAGAGAAGGTGAGACAATAAAATACTCATCAAACAATAAGGAATCTTCTAGCAATGTATATAGCGTAAAGATTCCGCCAAAGCTATGTCCAAATAAGATTTTAGAATCTATATTTGTTTTTATTTTGTCCTCTATTAGTTTTGTGCTAAGAGGCAAAACTCTATCTTTAATAAAACTCAAAAACTCATAAGCCCCACCACTTCCTTGTAGATTATATTGTGGCAGATAGTCATATGTGCGTCTTTTCCTATCAAATGCTACATCTCCCTTATGCCCTATACCAACTACAATATAAGAGTTATATTTATTTATAAATCTCGGAAAAAAGAAGTGCCATCAAGCAAAAATATTACTTTAGGGTTTTGCAAATTTTTTGGGATTGCAATTTGAATTATGTAGCTAGTATCTTTATTGTCTAGCTCCAAGTTATAAATATCAAAATTACTTCTAGCCTCATTTGAAATTTTTAGAATCTCTAAACTTGGCTTTGCCAATATAACACTAAAGAGCAAAACAATACAAGAAAATATCTTAATCATTAGCCTCTTATATGCCCCATAAATTCTTCTCTAGTTCTATGATCACTTTTAAACAACCCTCTAACAGCACTAGTTATCATAACACTGTCTTGCGTTTCTACTCCTCTCATCTTCATACACATATGTCTAGCATGCACAATCACCATAACTCCCTTTGGTTGTAAGACTTCCATAATTGTATCTGCAATTTGACTTGTCATATTTTCTTGAATCTGTAATCTTCTTGAATACACCTCTACCAATCTTGCTAATTTTGAGATTCCAACAAATTTATTATTTGGTATATAACCAATTGAAATATGTCCAAAAAATGGCAAAAAATGATGTTCGCACATGGAATAAAACTCAACATTTTTTAACACTACCATCTCATCACAAACACCTTCTTTAAAAATAGCAGATTCTAAGATCATTGTAGGATCCATCTTATATCCACCAAATATATGAGACCAGCTCTGCATAACTCTCTTTGGGGTATCTATCAAACCTTCCCTATTTCTATCCTCACCTATAAAATCAAACATACTTTGAATTGCTTCTTGTATTGCCATAATTACCTCCTTGATTTTCTCTGCAAAATCCTTATTCTATTTTCTATACTTGGATGAGTGCTAAACATCTCCTTAAAACCAAAAATATACAAAGCAGATCTCGTTGGATTATTATCAACTTGAGAAAAATCTGACTTTGCATAATTATCACTTATTTTTTGTAATGCTCTAATCATAGGCATACTATCTCCATTCATCAAATACACAGCACCAGAATCTGCCATATACTCTCTACTTCTACTTAAGAACATTTGCAACACTATTGTTATAAGTGGAAGTATAAACTGAAAAATAAGCAATATATTTCTAGCTATATTTGCACCATTATCTCTATTGTTACCCAAAAACATAAATACACCATAATTAACAACTAGCAACATAATATTACTTAAAACACCAACCATTAAAGTAAGCCTTATATCACCATGCCTAATATGGCTTAGCTCATGTGCCATGACCGCCTTTACTTCATCTCTAGTTAGATTCCTTACCAATGTCGTTGTTAATGCTATTAGCGAATTATCCCTATGCCAACCACTTGCAAATGCATTCATAAATGGAGCTTCCATCAAATAAAGCTTAGGTCTAAACTCCAATCTAGCTTCTAAAATAAGCTCATCTAAAATACTAGAAAGCTCGGATTCTATCCTATTTTCACCTCTGTTTATTATTTCTTTATACTCATTACCACTTAGCAAAATACGCTGAAAATTCCCTATCGTATATCCTATAACACATGCAGCAACGCCAAGTAATACTAGTGTAACAACAGGCAGAACTTGGAAAGTAATTAAAACATAAAATCCATACGACAAACTAGGTGCATTTATCCTAACAATATCAACCAACAACCCAATAAACACAAAAATAAACAAATACAAAACTATAACACAATTTGTTTTTAGCTTGTTTTTAGCAATTATTTCTTCAAACATAACAATCTTCCTTAATAGTTTCACTGCAGTCCAGCTCTCTTCTAGCTAACTCACGCAACAAAGTAGTAGCATATGAGCCTTTAGGCAAATAGAAGTTCAACTCGCCTTGTGCTTCTTCTTCTTTGTAATTATATTGCACATCATCTAAAAACACCCAAGCATACCTTCGACTACCAACGCTAGTAATTTTAGAATCCAAAAACAAATCTTCAAAAAACAATGCCATATCATGTGATAACTCTAACTTTTTACCACTTAATGCACCAAGAACAGAAATATCTTTGTTTAAAAACCTATTGCTATCATTAATAATATCATCTAAAATAAAATGCCTACCATAAGGATAATGACACATAAATTCACCGGGTAGCACCTTAAATATATGTTCTTGTGTTTTTATTTTAGAAAGCATATCTTTATCCTTAAAAGATTCGCTAATATGATTATTTTGCAACAACTCAAATAGTGCGTCATAGATATCATTTACCTTATAACAATCCACAATTTTTGAAAAATTAATCCTTAAAGAAAGCCATGCATTAAACAAATAACTCTGATAAGCACTAATTAGGAAATTAGACATTTTTTTGTTTTTGATTCTAGCTTTATTATTTACAATATCTTGCCCTAACTTATAGTTATCTCCATCTATCCCAAATCGTTGATAACCAAAATAATTTGGGATTCCATATTTTGAAATCTCATTTAATACTTGAGTTATTTTTATATTATTTATTTTATTTAGCTTTTTTATTCTAATGAAGAATCTATTGCCTTTTAAATGTCCTATTTTTAATTTATTTTGATGTCTTGTTATATCTAAAATTTTAATTTTCTCATGGCTGAAATTCTCAACTAACTTCTCAAACTGACAAGGAATACTTATATGTTGTATAGTTAAAGCATTTTTATCTTTTAAACCAGCATAGCCAATATCAATTTCTTTAACACCTAAGCTTGATGATAAAATCTTTAGCATTTGAAAAGTGGTTAAATCTTTTTTGCGTATTTTAATGATAGTATGAGGACCACTCCCGTTAAATACATAAAGTGGAACCTCTTCAACAACAAAATCTCTAGGACTTTGCTTGAAATAAAACTCTATTGGAGAGTGAGAGTAGGCATAAGAATTTTCACCACAAATTAGTGACAACCACAACCTCCGCCACCGCAACAACCTCCGCCACCACCATGGTGATGTCCCCCAATACCACAACTTAACTCTTGTTCTGTAGCTTCTCTAGCATCTAAAATCGTAACAGAAAATGCTAATGTCTTGCCAGCTAGAGGGTGATTATAATCAATAATGGCTACTTCATCATTGAAACCTTTAACAGTTACTTGAACAGTCTCTCCATTTTCGCCTTGACCAAAAAGTGTCATACCTTCTTGCAAATCTATACCCACAAATTGATCTCTAGGCACTTCTTGCACATATTCTGAATTATAATCCCCATATGCTTCACTAGGTGGAATTACAATATCTTTACTCTCGCCAATAGCCATAGAAGCAATAGCATTCTCTAACCCTCGTATAACCTCACCTCTACCCATTATAAATTCTAATGGTTTAGAACCAATATTTGAATCTAAAACCTCTCCATTTCCTTCTTCTTTTACTTCATACTCTATACTTACTGCAAAATTATCTTTAATCATAATTATTCTCCTAAATATTATAAAAGTTTTTTAGCTTCTACAGCTTCCTTTGAATCAGGATATAGCTGTATAAGTGTTTTTAGAAACTTATTTGAATTTTCAGTTTCATTAATCGCCCTAAATGATTTTGCACTATTTAGCATTAGAGTAGGCATATAATCTGCTTTATCATATCTTGTTGCACTAGTTTTATAATAATAAATGGCGTCCTCATATTTCTTTTGGGCAAATGCTATCTCTCCAAGCAAGAAATTGCCTCTTGCAGGTTTATAGTTACCCTTAACCGCAAACTGCAAATATTCATCAGCTAAGCTATATTCTTTTTTAGATAAGTAGCCTTCACCTTCTTTAAATACTTCTGCTAAAGATTTGCTTTTAAGATCAACTTTTTTTGGCTTATCATCTGTTTTTGCAGACTTCTCTTTATTTTCTTCTTTAGTAGCCACTTTAGGCGTTATTTCCGATGTATTTGTATTATTTGATTCTGCAACTTGTGTGGCTGATTTAGGATCTTTAGGAGCATCATTAGGACTTAATGAATTATCATCTTTATCTAATGCTTCATTTATTTGTTTTTGTAAAGAAGCAATTTCTTTTTTTAGGTTATTATTATTCTCTTGCAACAACTTACCAAGCTCTGCTATACTTTGCTTTAGATTTTCTATATTTTTATTTTGTATTTCAAAATTAGAATCCATATTGCTCTTTATCTCTGCTGAAGTCGCATTATTTTCAAGCGAGACTACATTTATTTTATTTGAAAGTTCTTGTATTCTTTGCATTTGACCTTCAAAAACACTTTTCAATCCCTCTTGAGATTCATTTACTGACTTCATCTGTGAAGAAAGATTAAAAAGTTTTTCTTGCGTTACCTCTTGCTCTGTCTTTTTTGGTGCAATAGCACCAGCATTAAATGCCGATGGCTCTTGCCCAAACACGATACCAAAACACAAAATGTATAAAGATAATCTTTTCAAATGAGATAGCCTCTAATTATGGTAGCATTTTGAAAGTAACTTTTCTATTTTCAGCCCAGCACTCTCTAGTTTTAGAAGTACAAGTTGGCTTACTTTCACCATAACTAACCAACACAGTTTTATCTTGGCTTACACCTTGAGCCACCAACGCATCTCTAACTGCTACTGCTCTTTTTAACCCTAATGCATAGTTATACTCATCAGTTCCCCACTCATCTGTATTACCTTCAATTCTCACAGTTAATGGTCCTACGGCACTAGATTTCAATACATTTGCATCATTACTTACAGCACCTTGCATATCAGGTCTAATTGTAAATTGATCAAAGTTAAAAAATATATTTTGCAATCCACCTTCAACATGAGAGATTCTATCATCTAAACTAGCAAAATTATCACTTCCTGAAATATATCCTTTACCACCAGCATTAGCAGACCCACTACCATCGGCACCTACACCACCCTTTTGGCTACAACCTGTAATTAAAAAAATAGTCGCCAAAGATCCTGCGATTAAAAGCTTTTTCATTTTGAGCTCCCTAAAAAATAATTTAAAGTATAGATTATAACACATTTAAAACAAAATACAAACATCTTACCAATCCATAGATTGTATTGTAGCTCCAGTTAATGGAAACAATAATGTCTTATTGTAATTTAACCTAATAATTCCTAATGCACTCTGATTTGATTCATGCTTAATATACATGATTGTCTCACCATCTTTAGCAAATCTAGGGAATTGATTCACTCCATTTGCAGTTAGCCTTCTTATAAAATCACTTTTTGTAGATATTAAATACAAATTAAATGTATTTCTCTCAAACTCCTCACTAGTTTCTCTACTTGAATACACTATGTAATTTCCAAAAGCATTTGCTGCGTTATTATTTTTACCATGAAACACCATTTGTTCTACTTTGCCCGGCACCTCACCACTACTTGGGATTGCAAAGACATTTGGATATCCAAGTCTATCTGAAATAAACATGATTCTATTTTCATTTTCTATAAAATTTGCACTAACATCTATTCCACTATAAGTTGTCAATTTATTCAATCTGCCACTTGGAACATCATACATAAAAATATCTGCTTGTTCTTTTGGAGCCATAGTTAATAATAATTTATATGAATCTCTACTAACATCAGAAGCAACCAACATACCTTCACTATCTATCAATCTAGTATTCTGACCAGTACTCAAGTCATATCTAAACAAAGTTGGCTTATCTAGGTATTTTGTATAATAGAATGCACTTTGAGATTCATTTGCCCACTTTGGAAATATATTTAGCCCACCAGATATCACATGTCTTTTGTAAGTCAGAGTATAATCGCTTACAATAATTTCACTTTCTCCTGGTTTAGTATAATAAGACAAGACAACCATTCTCTCAAGCCAACTAACATCTGGCGCTTTTATATAATTATTAATATCAATTGCCATACGATGTGCCATTAGAGGATAAGAATCTGTTGTATTTGTAGTGTATTCTTTGCTTAATACGATATTTCCAGTATTTGCATCATATAATTGCAAAACAGATTCCAAGCCACCCCTTGTAACCTCTGCACTAACCCTAGCTATCAAGTCAATCCTACTGCTTCTATAATCATCAAAATTTAATACAGCCTCACTAGTTACAACTTCTGGATTCTCCTGCACGACAAAATGACCAGTAACCTTCAAATCAGCAACCAGCATCTTGTATGTTCTTAAGCTATATCCCATTTTATTAGAATCTTTACCTATATTTTGAACCAAAATAGTAGGTAAATTACCAAACTTCTTTACTACCTCCATTGTTGCATCGATATTATCTCTTGCAAATAAAAAACCAACACAACAAAAAATACAAAAAATCACTCTACTCATACTTTACACCTCTGTTTTAAAAATTACACTAATATTAGTTTTTCTTCCACCTTCATACTTTGGAAATTCTTGTCTTTGCATTATATCCAAAAACTCTTCTAAAGCATTATCAAACTCCAAAAAGCCAGATTTTTTCACTACTCTATAAGAAAACCTACCATTAAAGTCTATTGTAATTATAACCTCTGCCTCAGAATCCACACCGCTTCTTATTGGCTTCCAATTTTTATATAATATTTCTTGAATCTTAGAATAAAACTCATCATACTCGCCCTTTGGAGTAGCAAAACTCATAGTCTTTTGCACTTCCAAATTAGACATTATTTTATCTAGTTTATCTGTTAGATCATCTCTTTGAGATACCTCATTTGCTTTCTTTTTTTTAGCTATTTTATCATTTGTGCTTTGAGGCTTTAGAGCTTCCTTTTTAACCGGTTGTTTGAATTCAACTTGCTTAAACAAGTCATTAACTCCAACTCCAACATTAGCGGTTTTTGAAGCACTCTCTTCTTTTTTAGGTATATCATTTATTGGTTTTTCTTGTATTTCTTTAATTGTTAGTTTTTTCTCTACTTTCTCTACTTTTTCTTCTAAAAAATCAATACTAAATTCTGTTTCTTTTATAAAGGAATATTCTTTAGTCTCTATAGTTTTTTGATTAAAATTCCACAAAAACAACAATAAAAGCAATACATAAAATAGAATCGCTATGCTACCACTTATAGAAAATGCAAAAAAATTAACCATCTGTTACCAAAGACACCCTGCTAAACCCACTTTGTTTAGCGGTTTTCAAAATATAAATCACATCATCATATTTTAGATTCTTATCTGCTCTTATATAAACTTGCGTATTTTTATCATAACCATTAGAAAAAACAACGAAAAAATCCGCAAAGCCATCAAATTGCAACACATCACTTTTTATATAAATATTCCTATTTACATCAACTCTGATTTCTATTTTTGAGTCCTCTTGTGTTTTTGCGGTTTTTGAACCTTGGGGCAACTGTATTTCTTCTTTATAGACAATAACTGGTGCTGTAACCATTAAAATAGCCAACAAAACAAGCATTATATCAACTAAAGGTGTAATGTTTAACTCTGGTGTGTCTTCCCAATTATTATCTACTTCCAATAAAAATCCCTCTAAACAATTTCATCTACATTCTTTAAAGATTCCTTAGGTGATAACAAAATATCAATTTGCAACTTCAAATATGTATTTAACTCAAATACCTTTCTTTTTAAAAATAAATTAAAAGTATAAGCAGGCACAGCAGTCAAAATCCCAGTTGCAGTCGCCACAAGTGCTTTTGATATAACAGGAGCTATCACATCTAGTGTCACCCTAGCTTCATTTCCAAGCGTTGAAAATGCTTCAAGTATTTCAACAACGGTTCCAAAGAGACCAATAAATGGTGCAGTAGAAGCAACAACTGCCAAAAATGTAAGTCCGCTTGTAGCTTCTTTTACTGTTTTATTTAGACAATATTGCAAAATAGGCTCTGTAACTTTTTTCTCAATTTTACTTATGTTGTAGTGGAAGACAGAATTTCTAGGAAGTGTATATTTTCCACTAACTAGCGAATCCAAACAAGCTTTTTCATTGCTAATTAAATTTGATAGTGAAATATATCTATAAATAAATATCCAAAAAACGAGTATAAAATAAATAGATAACCAAACTAAGACAACTATGGATACAACACCATAATTGTCTGTCAATGATTGTATAAGATTCACAGCGAACTCTTAACTAAAGTCTCTATGCGAGATACAACAGAAGAGATAACAACATTATTGTCTGTAGCCTCTTCTAATAGCTTCCTAGCTTTTGTAATAGATTGCGCAATTTCTCCCTCGCTATCACCAGCAATATCAACTGCTCCATCAGCAAGAACATCAACACTTTTTTCATCTACCTTTGCATATCCCCAATTAACAGCAACCATTTCTTTTTTGCCATCTTTTGTTTCAATCTCTATCACACCAGCATTCAATGTAGTAACAACACCAACATGGCCAGGTAACACACCAAATTCACCTTCACTACCAGGTAGCGTTATACTCTTAACATCATTTGAGAATATGCTACCTTCCGGTGTTACGATATCCAACTTCAAGGTTTCCATAAAATCCCCTATTAATTAGATTTCATTTTTTCAGCTTTTTCAAGAACCTCATTAATGTTTCCAACCATATAAAAAGCATTCTCTGGTATATGATCATATTTGCCTTCTAATATACCTTTAAAGCCTTCCAAAGTTTCTTGTAAAGTTACATATTTTCCAGGACTACCTGTAAATACCTCTGCTACGAAAAATGGCTGAGATAAGAATTTTTCAATCTTTCTAGCTCTTTCAACTACTTTTTTATCTTCTTCGCTAAGCTCATCCATACCCAAAATAGCAATTATATCTTGCAAATCTTTGTATTTTTGCAACACTTGCTGAACACTTGTTGCTACTTTATAGTGCTCTTCTCCAACAACTTGAGGATCTAAGATTCTTGAAGTTGAATCTAGTGGATCCACAGCAGGATAAATACCTTTTTCTGCTATCTTTCTATTAAGAACTGTTGTTGCATCAAGGTGAGCAAAAACAGAAGCAGGAGCTGGGTCTGTCAAGTCATCTGCTGGAACATATACAGCCTGAACAGAAGTAATAGAACCTTTCTTAGTAGATGTGATTCTTTCTTGCAACTTACCCATTTCGCTAGCTAATGTCGGCTGGTAACCAACAGCAGAAGGAATCCTGCCAAGTAATGCTGACATTTCAGCACCTGATTGAGCATATCTAAAGATATTATCAATAAACATCAATACATCTAGCCCTTTTTCATCTCTAAAATACTCTGCCATTGTTAAACCCGTAAAAGCAATTCTATTTCTCGCACCCGGTGGCTCATTCATTTGACCATAGCATAAGGCAACTTTATCCAATACTCCAGATTCTTTCATTTCGTGATAAAGGTCATTACCCTCTCTTGTTCTCTCACCAACTCCAGCAAATACAGAATATCCACTATGTTTGAAAGCAACATTATGTATAAGCTCCATAATAACAACCGTCTTACCTACACCAGCACCACCAAACAAACCAACTTTACCACCTTTTGAATAGGGCGCTAGAAGATCTACTACCTTAATCCCTGTTTCAAACATCTCTGTTTTTGTGCTTTGATTCTCAAATGTAGGCGCAGCTCTATGTATAGACCATTTTTCTGGGTTATTTAACTCTGTACCACCATCAATAATATCACCAGTAACATTGAAGATTCTTCCCAAAACTTGCTCACCAACTGGAACTGTTATAGGATTCCCTCTAGCTACTACTTTTTCGCCTCTAGTTAGACCTTCAGTCATGTCCATAGCAATAGCTCTAACTCTATTATCTCCAATATGGGCAGCCACCTCTAAAACTAACTTCGAACTTCTACCATCAACTGTGAAGTTGATATCCAAAGCTTCATTAATGCTAGGAAGATACGATTCAAAATCAATATCAACAACCGGTCCCATAACTTGAACTATTTTACCTATCATATTTTCTGACATTTATTCCACTCCTTATTTCATTGACTCTACGCCAGTATTAATTTCAACTAACTCCGTTGTAATAGCTTCTTGTCTAGCCTTATTGTATGCAACTGTTAAACTTTTTGCTAACTCTCCTGCATTATTTGTAGCTGCGTCCATAGCCTGCATTCTAGCACTATGTTCTGCTGCTAAAGAATCAACTAAAGCATAATACATACTAAATTCCACATATTTATTAGCAAGTTGATTTAGAATCTCATTTTCCTGCTCATTTGGCTCAACCTCTAAGGTGCTATCCATTTCCAACTCGCTGATATCTTGTATTGGCAATATCTGTGTTACTTTCATTTCTTGTGATATCATATTCTTAAATCCATTATGCACAAGAATTATCTTTGAAGTTACACCATTTAAATAATCCTCAACAGCTTTGTTGATAAATTCTGAAGCCTTTTGATAATCAGGTGAAGCACTTAATCCAACAACGCTATCTAAAATTTCTATTTCATTAAACTTAAAATATTCAATCGCCTTTTTTCCTATTACACGCAAACGAACTTTCAGATTCTTAGTTTTATGCTCTGCAATTAGTCTATTAACTTCTTTGATAGTGTTAATATTAAATCCACCACACAATCCCTTGTCAGCAGTTACCATCAATATATCAACAAATGCACTCGTTTCGCTACCGCTATTAGCAAAATAAGGATTATCCTGAATGCTATCTGTCTTAGAAGCCATGGCCTTAATCTCACCCAATACGCTTACGATCTTGTTAGCATAAACTTTCGAACGCCTAGCCATTTCATCTGCTTTTTTTAGCTTAGAAGTTGATACCAACTTCATAGCACGAGTTGTCTTTTGTGTATTTAGAACACTCGATATTTGTTTTCTAATATCCTTTAGGTTATTTCCCATAAAAGATCTCCTAAATCATTAAACAGCAAAGCTGCTTTTATACTCTTCTAATGCTCTGCACAATGTTTCTTCAACATCCTTATCTAGCATTTTCTTTGAGCGAATATCTTCAAAAATATGCGGATACTTAGCCTCTAAGAATGGATACAATCCTTCTTCAAACCTAGTAATATCTGACACAGCTACATCATCCATAAAACCTCTAGCACCAGCAAAAATAGCAACAACTTGTCTTTCAATAGGCAACGGTGAATAAGGTGGTTGCTTTAATACTTCAACCATTCTTTGTCCCCTATCAAGTTGCTTTCTACTTGTTTCATCTAAGTCAGAAGCAAATTGTGCAAACGCTTGCAACTCTCTATATTGAGCTAGATCAAGTCTCAATGTTCCAGATACTTGCTTTGTAGCTTTAATTTGTGCAGCACCACCAACACGTGAAACAGATAAACCAACATTAATGGCTGGTCTAATACCAGAATTAAACAAGTCAGTCTCAAGAAATATCTGACCATCTGTAATAGATATAACATTTGTAGGTATATAAGCCGCAACATCTCCAGCTTGTGTCTCAATAATAGGTAGTGCAGTTAGAGAACCAGCACCAAGCTCATCACTAAGCTTAGCAGCACGCTCTAGTAGTCTTGAGTGAAGATAGAATACATCTCCCGGGAAAGCCTCTCTGCCCGGAGGTCTCCTTAATATCAAAGACATCTCTCTATAGGCCACTGCATGCTTACTTAAATCATCATATACTATCAATGCATGTCTTCCGTTATCTCTAAAATATTCACCCATAGTAACACCAGCATAAGGAGCTAGGTATTGCATAGCAGCCGATGAAGAAGCAGGAGCATTAACAATAATGGTATATTCCATTGCACCATGCTCTTCTAACTTTCTAACAACCTGTGCAACTGTGGATTCTTTTTGTCCTATGGCAACATATATACAAACTACACCTTGTCCTTTTTGATTAATAATAGTATCAATAGCAACAGTAGTCTTACCAGTTTGTCTATCCCCAATTATCAACTCTCTCTGACCTCTACCAATTGGAACAAGAGCATCAATAGCTTTTAACCCAGTTTGTAAAGGCTCATGAACTGACTTCCTAGACATGATTCCGGGGGCTTTTTCCTCCATAAATCTATATTCTTTAGTATCAATAACTCCTTTACCATCAACTGGCTCACCAAGTGCATTAACTATACGCCCCATAAGTCCATCGCCAACTGGAACACGAAGTAATTTACCAAGTCTTTTTACCGATGTGCCTTCTTTAATATCTTTACCAGTACCTAAAACAACAACACCAACACTTCCTTCTTCCAAACTAGAAGCAAGTCCCTTATCGCCAGTATCAAACTCAACCATTTCATAGCTCATTGCATCTTTTAAGCCATAAACCTTAGCAACACCATCAGCATAAGCAATAACTTTACCAGTTTGAGCTACATCCAAATCAAGCTCAAAATTATCTATTCTTTCCTTTATTATAGAGCTAATTTCATCAGCTTGCAATTTTACTACCACTTTTACTCCTTATATAAAATTTAAAATGCTTTTAAGATATGATGTTTTAAATCATTAATAAATTTCTCTTTAGAAAAAGAAATCTCTATATTTAAATCATCTACTACAAGTTTTATACCATCATTGCTGGTTGTAATTTGTTCTAGCTTTAATTTTACATTTAGCTGTTTACCAAACTTATCCTCAATGTCTTTTAAGATATCTTCCTCATAAGTTTCTTTGGATATTAATACTGCTTTATATTCCTTATTTAAAGCCGAAATACAACTAGACAACTCTGTTTTTAATTCACAAAATAAATCCAATCTCTTATGTTCAGCTAAAACATTAATAAAATTAGAAAATTTAGCATCAAGCTCCTTGTCTAAAACTTTATTTATTAATTCTTTTTTTGTTGAGACACAAATATAGCTAGCCTCCATAATCTCTCTGAATTTAGAAATATTATATGCGTTAGATAGAATATCTAAACAAGATAAATATTCCCTCAATTCATCTTCATTAGCAACACTAGATAAAGCCTTTATATATCTCTTTGCTATTAAATCTTTCATTTACGCAACCTTTTTTAGTAATGTTCTAACCAAAGTTTCCTTGTTTAGAGTCAACAAATCACTATTTAAAAACTCTTCTAGTGTATCTGCAACTACACTTCGTTCAATCTTTTTTCTCTCAAACGCGATATCATCATTGAATTGTCTAACCAAACTTTCAATTTCCTCATTGGTTTGCTCATCTACTTTCTGTGCGATAATTAAAGCTTCTTTTTTCGCTGTTTCTATGATGTCATTTGCAGTCTTTTTAGCTTCCTCTAACTGCTTTAGAGCCTTTTGCTTTTCTTTTTTAGATTCTTGAAGTTTATCTTGTATTTTAGATAGAGATTCTGCAATGCTATTTCTTCTTTCAACAAACATTGTTTTAACCTTGTCAGCTGCGAAATAATAAATAAGTGCAAAAAATATAACAAAATTTATACTTCTCTCTACAATATCAACTTCACCAGAACCAGCTGCAAGTAAAAATGTTGGAATAAAAAATAGGGACAATATTCTAATAATACTATTCATTCTACACTCCTATAACAATTTACCAAGCTTGATTTTAAGCTCTTCTTTAAAGAGTGGAATCTGAGTTAGTAAAGATGTTTTTAATTGTTCTTTCTCGCCTTCAAGATTTTCAACAAACTCACGATATTTAAGATTCAACTCATCTCTCTTTTGTGCTATCCTAGCTTCAGAAGAAATCTTTGCATTCTCTTTTGCTTTGCTTTTTATCGCATTTGCTTCAATTTTAGCCGCTTGGATTATATCCTCTGCTTCTTTGTGTAACTTGATAATTTCAGAGTTGTTACAATCTATACCTTCGCCATCTTTCTTTATAGATGCTTCTCTTGCTTCCATAAAAGACAAAAGAGGCTTATACAATATCCTATTTAATCCATAAACAAGGATTAAAAAAACTACAAATACTAAAGCCATTACCCAAGGAGTTGGGATAATAGTCATATGTCACTCCTTTTCATTAATGTTAAATTATTATACAATAGGTTTAATAAGTTTTACTTAAAAATCAAAAGATAAACATTTTATTAAACTTTTCTATTTCATCATCGTTACGGAATTCTACAATTATTTTATTGTTTTTATGACTAGCCTTAATATTAGCGTCACATAATTTTTCACATATTTTAACAATCTTACTATTATCGTTTTTTATTTTATTAGTTGTATTACCTTTTTTATTGTGCCCATTTTTAATATCCCTAACAAGTTTTTCACACTCATGCACACTAAGCTTCTGACCGACTACAGAATCTGCCACCTTTAATTGCTCTTTTTCATCTAGTGTTACAAGAATCTTTGCGTGTCCTTGAGTTATTTTACCTTCAACTATGTAATCTTGTATCTTTTTGTTAAGATTTAAAAGCCTCATAGTGTTAGTTATTTGTGTCCTTGATTTTGCTAATCTAGTTGCCAACTCATCATGGGTAATATTGTAATCTGAAATTAGTTCTTGATAAGAGTGTGCCAAGTCAATCGGGTTTAGATTCTCTCTTTGGATATTTTCAATTAGTGCTAATTCTCTTATTTTATTTTCTTGTATATCTACAATGATAGCCTTTATGCTGTCTTTATTTGCAATTTTACTAGCCTTAAGCCTTCGCTCACCTGCTATTAAATAATAAAAATTAGGATTCTTTGAATCTTCATATACTAACACAGGTTGCAACAATCCATGCTCAATTATAGAATTAGAAAGCTCAAGCAAACTATTATCATCAAACACTTTTCTTGGCTGAAATGGATTTGGCTTTATTTTGTCAATGTCTATTTCAATTACAAGCCCAGAACTATCGTTTAAATCCTTTTGGTACGCTTCTTCTATCTCTCCTAAAAGGTCTCCAAGACCCCTACCCAAATTTTTCTTAGCCATTATGCTCCCTCTAATATCGAGTTAGCCAAATTTTGATATGCTATATTCCCTTGAGATCTTATATCATATAGGATAATAGGCTTACCAAAGCTTGGAGATTCAGCTAGTTTTACATTTCTAGGAATAGTTACAATCTCCATTGAATCTTTTTTGATTATATCTCTACTAAAGTGTCTTACTAAATCATCTAAAACCTGCTTTGACAAATTATTCTGAGCACTATACATGGTAGGCAATAATCCTTTGATTTTTAAATCAGGATTTATCTCCTTTTTTAGTAGCTTTATAGTATTTATAAGCTGTGCTAAGCCCTCAAGTGCAAAAAATTCACATTGTATAGGGATAATAACAGAGTTTGCAGCACTTAATGCATTAATAGTAAGCGGTCCTAAAGCAGGTGGAGAATCTATAATGACATAATCATAGGAGTTTAAAACCTCTTTTATTTTCTTTCTCATAACTAATTCTCTAGAGTTTTTTTCTTGATTATGAAATTCCTTTTCAATACCAACTAAACCAATATTCGATGGTGCTAAATGCAAACTTGGTATCATTGTTTTTTGGATTATTTGAGATAGAGTTTTTGTCCCTATTAAGACATGATATATATTAAATTCTATTTCATTTCTGTGGAATCCAAGGCTAGTTGTGGCATTTGCTTGAGGATCTGCATCAACTAATAACACCTTTTTTTCTGCAACCGCCAAAGAAGCAGCCAAATTAACAGCTGTGGTAGTTTTACCAACACCGCCCTTTTGATTTGCAATACAAATTACCTCACACATAGACTACTCCAAACTTCTTAAATTATAAACTTTCTTGCCATCAATAAGCAAAGCACCATCATCACACAAAGTCGCATTTCTCATAGATACAAGCAAATCCCCGCAATGAAAGCTATATGACAAATTATTCGAAAATTCTAACTTATATTTACTAAAAATTTGCTTCCATGTAAAAGAATTTATTTGCAAAATATATTCATCTAACAATGACTTATTATCTATCCGTATATCCAGCTTTGCAAACTTATCACACTTGCTATCAAGCTCTATATTTAAGCCAATACCAACTAATAACATATCATCAAAAGCACTACACAAGATTCCACCCATTTTCTTATCATTTAGATACAAGTCATTTGGATATTTTAGCCACACCTTAGAACCATAGCTTTTTAACAATTCTTTAAAAATAAAACCATAAAAAATAGCAGAAGATTCAAGTCTTAAATCACTAGGCATACACTCTAAAGTAATAGCAAAAGAAAAATAAAGTCCCTCTTTTACTTCAATCCAAGAATTACCCCTACTGCCTATACCGCTAGGCTGATTCTTAGTAACAATCATAACTGGAGCAGATAGCTCTTTATTTTTTAGCTTATTACTCAAATATAAATGCGTTGATGGCAAACTATCAAAATATAGAATCTTCATAGAAAAATATCGCCAACTTTCATTCTTTTGCCTTGCACATATTCATATGCACTAATTTCCTTTTTTGAAGGTGCTTGAACACAAGTAATTAATACACTCCCCTCTTTACAAGCAACCACAACTCCTTCTTTAGAGATTTGCAGTATCTCACCCATTTTGTTATTACTAGAAACTTCACATGCCTTAAGCCTAACCAATCTAAGCCCACTTTCTAAAAACACTTTAGGCCAACTACTATAAGCTAAGAATTTCCTTTCTAGAATAAGGCTATTTAAATTCAAAAATGAAACTTCACCAAATTCTTTTTTGATCTTAGAACAATAACTAGCCATACATGATTCTTGTTTTAAAGGCTTTATAGAATCTAATCGTTTTAGAACTTGTAATAACAACTTAGCAGCCAAGCTTGATAACTCACAAAACAACTCATCACTATTTTGACCATTATTATTAATTACACTAAAACCAAGCATATCACCACAATCAAGCCCTTCTTCCATAAGCATAGCAGTAACGCCAAAATTAGAATCTCCATTTAAAATAGCACTCTGTATTGGACTTGCACCGCGATATTGTGGCAATATAGAAGCATGTAAATTTATACATGGTGCAATTTCTAATACTTCTTTTGGCAGAATCTTTCCAAATGCAGCTACAACTATAACATCAGCCCTAAAACTTCTTATTTGCTCAATCACAGATGCATCAAAAGATTCTGGTTGCAATATTTCAACTTGTGTATTATTCTTCTCATTATACTCAAGTATAAACTGCTTTGTATCTGGCATTACTAGCTTCATATTTCTACCTGCTTTTTTATCTGTTTGGCAGATGAGTGCTTTTATATTATGACTTTTTATAAGAGATTCTAAAATCACTCTAGCATAGCTAGGAGTTCCCATAAAAACGATATTCATAAATATTAATCCCTTTTAAATAAAGTTCCATCTATGTGATTATTGTTAAGCAAAAATTCACTTAGCACTTCTAGCTTATCGCCATTTGCAAGAAACATTGCTCTATTGTTTTCTAATAGAAAATTTGCAGCTTTTAATTTCGTTACTATCCCACCTGTGGCAAACTCATTATTAGGTGTAGCCTCACTTTCTAGCTCATGCTTTTCTATTTTATTTACTATTTTGTATTTTTTTGCATCTTTATTTAGCTTAGGATTCTTATTATAATAACCATCAATATCGCTAAGTATCACAAGCAATGATGCATTAAAATAATGAGCAACATATGCTGATAGCTGATCATTATCACCAAACCCAAGTTTCAATAACTCGCCAATTGCAGTTACATCATTTTCATTAATAATTGGCAAAATATTATTTTTTAGCAACACTTCTATTGTGTTTTGTGCGTTTTTTGTATGCTTCCTAGAATCAAAATCATGCCATGATACAAGCATTTGGGCTGTTAAAATATTATATTTTTTAAAAATTTCTGAATATTTTTGCATTAGTAGTGGCTGACCGATTGCAGCTAATGCTTGTTTATTTTCTAAAAATGACTTATCTAGCTTAAGCTCTGTATATCCAGTTGCTACCGCACCTGATGAGACGAGTATTACTTCATATTTTTCTCTTAAAGTAGATATTATTTTTGCTAGAGATTCTATTCTTTGTGTGTTTATTTGTTGATTTTCTACCAATATAGCACTACCTACTTTTAATACAATCCTATCCATAAGAATCCTTATCTAAGCATTTTTAATACAATCAAATAATAAAAATTTTAGCTCATCTAAATTAGTCTTTTCCAAGCTAGATATACCAAGTATAAAGTTTGGAATTTCTTTAGATTTAACATAGTCATCATTTATATAGCACAAATTATTTTTATCACTACGCTTTAGCTTGTATCCAAACTCCTTTATAAAAGATTCTATATGAGAATTATCATTCTCCTTTGTATCCATTTTGGAGAATACTATTCCATATTGCCTATTTGATAGAGTTTGACTAAAATTATTTACTTCTTTTTTTAGAGATTCAAATTGAATCTTTAATTCCCTATAATTAGAAACATCAAGCACAAAAAGTAAAAATTGTGTCCTCTCAACATGTTTTAAAAACTCTATCCCAAGCCCCTTACCACTACTTGCCCCTTCTATTATTCCGGGTATATCTGCAATAACAAAAGACTTATAATCTCCAACTTCAACTATACCAAGAGACGGAATTAGCGTTGTAAATTCGTAATTAGCAATTTCTGGCTTTGCATTTGAGAGCACAGATACCAAAGTTGATTTCCCTACATTAGGGAATCCTATTAAACCAACATTAGCAATCATTTTAAGCTCTAGTTTAATCTTTTTTTCAATTCCCGGCATACCTTTTTGCGAATATGTTGGATGTTGGTTTGTAGAACTCTTAAAGTGAGTATTACCCAACCCACCTTTTCCACCTTTTAGAAATAAAACCCTATCACCATCATTAAGCAAATCAAGCAACAACTCTCCACTATCAATATCAAAAATTTGTGTTCCGGGAGGCACTATAATATCCAAACTCTCCCCTTGCTTGCCACTTTTATTTCTGCCTAAACCCGGTTTTCCATTTTTAGCCCTAAAATGCTTGTGTCCTCTAAAATACGAGAGTGTATCGCTATTTCTATCAACTTTGAAATAAATATCGCCACCCTTTCCGCCATCTCCACCATCAGGACCACCATTTATTACATACTTTTCTCTACGAAAAGACACTGCACCTTCTCCGCCTTTGCCGGAGGACACAAGTATTTCAACACTATCAACAAACATAAAAAGACCTTATTTATTTAAAGAAAGCTACCAACAAGGTAGCTTGAAGTATTAAGCAGAATAAATAGAAACTTTTTTTCTATTTCTATCTTTTCTTTCAAATTTAACAATGCCATCAATCAAAGCAAAAATAGTATGATCTTTACCGATTCCAACATTGTTACCCGGATGAACCTTAGTTCCTCTTTGGCGAACTATGATGTTACCTGCTCTAACGAACTCTCCACCATATTTTTTTACACCTAAACGACGACCAGCTGAATCCCTATTATTTTGAGTACTTCCTTGACCTTTCTTGTGTGCCATAAATGCTCCTTAAATCATTATCCTGCGATTTTTACAACACGAACGCGTGTAAAATCTCTTCTAAAACCTCTTTTGGTTTTACTATCTTTTCTTCTTCTCTTTTTAAAAGTGATTACTTTTTTACCCCTGCCGTGATTTATAACTTCAAGCTCTACTTTAGCACCGCTAACATAAGGGCTACCAAGCTTTAAATCATCATTGTTGCTAAGAGCTAAAACTTCTTTCACTTCAACTTTTGACTTTGGCTCAAGATCTAGCAAATCAAGCAATAAAATATCACCTTCGCTAACCTTGTATTGTTTGCCTCCATTCTGAATAATTGCATACATATACAATTCCTTAATATTGATTTTTGAAGCTTCGTTTTTATAAATAAAAAACACGAGATTATACAAAAATCTTGTTTATAAAAACTTTAATTAACTACCGCAATACACTCTATTTCAACTAAAGCTCCTTTTGGCAAAGTTTTTACTGCAATAGTGCTTCTAGCTGGTTTGTGATTTTTGAAATATTCACCATAGATTCCATTTACCACATCAAAGTCGCTCATATCAGCTAGAAAAATTGTTGTTTTAATCACTAAATCAAAGCTACTATTTGCCTCTTTTAGAATCTCTTCTAAATTATCCAAAACCTGTCTTGTTTGGGATTTAATACCCTCTTGCATAACTCCATTATTATTCAAACCTATTTGCCCTGATGTATATATCATGTTCCCATGTATTATAGCCTGAGAATACGGACCTATTGCATGTGGAGCCCTATTTGTAGTTACTACTTTTAACATATTATTTTCCTTGAAGTATAGTTGTAGTAACATTATAAATATTTTACTATCACAACGCAAGGATTAAAAATGAAATTTCTAATGATATTTAGTGTTTTTAGCGCATTACTATTTGCTGATAACTTTATTCAAACAACACCTAAAACACCAGATATGAAAGTATCACCGCTAACACCTGAAGATAAAAGTTTCAAAACAGAGTTATCAAAATATCCAAAAGGCACTGCATTTTTCATAGATGGCAAGACTGGGAGAATTATAAAAACAACAAAACAAGCTCTACCAAGCTACAAACAACAAACAAAAAAACCAAAACCAGCCACAAAACCAAAAAAAATACCATATGAGATGCAAGAGGAAAGAATCCAATTAATGTAAGGAAGATAAATATGATACAAGTTGAATTTTTAGGACCAATAGGAAATGAAACAATAAGCCTTAATATAAAGAATCTAACAGAGTTAAAAGATATATTAAACAATGATTCAAGGTTTGAAAACATAAAACAATGGTTAGATGATTGTGCAGTTGCAGTAAATAACAAAATGGTAGATTCATTAGATATCTCATTAAGCAATGGAGATAAGGTTACTCTCTTGCCTCCAGTATGTGGTGGATAAACAATGAATCTTGTAGAAATATATGAAGGTGCATTACCAACAGAAGAGATATATAAAAGGTGGTATAACTTTGGTTGTAAAAATAATTTAGGTGCAAACTGCATTTTTACCGGAATTGTAAGAGAAGAGAATGGGTTTGATGGTTTAAGTTTTGATATTTATGAGCCAATCTTGCAAGATTGGTTTAACTCTTGGCAAGAAAAAGCACTGAAAAATGGTGTATTTTTAAAAATGGCACATTCACAAGGAAATGTCCTAAATCATAAAAGCTCATATATGTCAGGTGTTTTTAGCTCTCAAAGAAAAGCAAGTTTAGAGATTTTTGATGTGTTTGTGGAGGACTTTAAGCATAATGCACCAATTTGGAAATATGACTTGCAAAACAATAATAGAATCTATGCTAAAGATAGAAGCCATAAACTGAAAAATAGCGGACTACTATCAAATAAAGGATAGACTTGAAAATAGTGGCATTCACTGGAAATTCCAATAGTGGAAAAACAACGCTAATAGAAAAATTAACACTATTATTGAAAGATAAAAAAGTATCAATAATAAAACATGACCCAAAAGATAAAGCAAAGCTTGATAAAGAAGGAAAAGATTCTGCTAGATTCTACAAAGCTGGAGCAAATGTAGCCATACTTGGTGCAACACAGACATATCTAAGATTCCATGAATCTTTAAAAATAGAATCAATAATAAACAACTTTAAACCATGTGATTATGTTTTTATAGAAGGATTAAAAGAATTACCATTCCAACGAATCTGCATAGCAAGAGATATGCTAGATTCAAGATTTTTTGACTACATTCAAGCAATAGCAATAGATGAAACAATAGACAAAAACGAAATACCACACGATATAGAAATATTAAATTTAAACAATCCACAAGAAATACTAAAATGGATAGATGAAAATATAAAGGATTATCAATGAAACAAGCAATAATAGGAATCCTAACTCTATCAGATAGAGCAAGTAAAGGAATATATGAAGACATATCAGGTAAAGCAATAATTAGCACACTAGAAGAATATCTAAAAAGCTCATGGGAGAAAGTATATAGAGTAATACCAGATGATTTAGAATCAATAAAAGAAAACCTAATCCAAATGGCAGATATAGAAAAATGCGACTTGATAGTAACGACAGGTGGAACAGGTCCAACCTTAAGAGATGTAACGCCAGAAGCAACAGAAGCAGTATGTCAAAAAATGCTACCGGGCTTTGGAGAACTAATGCGACAAACTAGTTTAAAATATGTCCCAACAGCAATTCTTTCACGACAAACTGCAGGTATAAGAAATAACACTCTAATAGTAAATCTACCCGGTAAGCCAAAATCAATAAGAGAATGCCTAGATTCTGTATTCCCTGCTATACCTTATTGTTTAGACTTAATTCATGCTGCATATTTAGAAACAAATGAAGAAATAATAAAAGCCTTTAGACCAAAAAGCTAGGAGATTAAAATGAGCATAACTCCACAAAATACAGAAAATGTAAAATTTACACACTTGCATTTGCACACGGAATATTCATTGCTTGATGGCTTAAACAAAATAAAAACACTAGCCAAAAAAATAAAAGAGCTAGGAATGGATAGTGTTGCTATTACAGACCATGGTAATATGTTTGGTGCAATAGAATTCTATAAAACTATGAAAAGCGAAGGAATAAAGCCGATTTTAGGCATTGAAGCATATTTGCATAATTCAGAAGATATAAGCGAAAAAAGCAATCAAAGATTCCATTTATGTCTTTATGCAAAGAATCTAGAAGGCTATCAAAACTTAATGTATTTAAATTCTCAAGCTTCTCTTTATGGATTTTTCATGAAGCCAAGAATCACAAAAAAAATGCTAAAAGAATATAGTAATGGACTAATATGCTCTTCAGCATGTCTAAATGGCGAAGTGCAATGGCATCTAAACACTGCAAAAGACGATAACAAAGGCAGAGGTGGATATGAAAAGGCAAAAGAAGTGGCATTAGAATATAAAGAAATTTTTGGAGATGATTTTTACTTAGAATTAATGCGACATGGCATACAAGAACAACAGCTAATAGATAACCAAATAATAAAATTATCACTAGAAACCGACATAAAAATCATTGCAACAAATGACACTCACTACACACAAAAAAGTGATGCAACAGCACAAGAGTTGGCATTTTGCATAGGTTTTGGCAAAGACTTTGACGACCCAAAGAGACTTAGACACACAGTGCAAGAATTCTACATAAAAAGCCCAGTTGAGATGCAACATTTATACATGGACTTGCCTGATGCAATCTCTAACACACAAGAAATTGCTAATAAATGTAACTTAGAATTAAAATTAGGCAATCCAACCCCACCTACATTTAAATTCACAAAAGAATATGCGAAAAATGAGGGGCTGGATTTCACGCAGGATTCAGAATATTTTGCATACAAATGCAAAGAAGGCTTACAAAATAGACTTAAAAACATACCACAAGAAAAACACCAACTCTACATAGATAGGCTAGAGCTAGAAATTGACATTATAAACAAAATGAAATTCCCGGGATATATGCTTATTGTATGGGACTTTGTAAGAGCTGCTAAAGAAAGAGGGATTCCTGTTGGCCCCGGTAGAGGAAGTGCTGCTGGGAGTTTGGTTGCATTTTGTTTGGAGATTACAAATATAGACCCACTAAAATATGACTTGCTTTTTGAGAGATTCTTAAATCCTGAAAGAGTAAGTATGCCAGATATTGATATGGACTTTTGTCAAAGTCGAAGGAGCGAGATAATTGATTATGTTACAGAAAAATATGGACGACATAATGTAGCACAAGTAATTACCTTTGGTATGATGAAGGCTAAAGCAGTTATAAGAGATGTAGCAAGGGTATTTGGTATGCCTTATGGTGAGGCAGATTCATTTGCTAAATTAATCCCAAAAGAATTGGATATAACGCTAGAAAAAGCCTATGAAAAAGAACCAAAAATAGCCGAGCTAATAAAAAGCAATGCCCTAGCAAAAAAGATATGGGATTTTGCTGTAATTTTAGAAAATACAAAAAGAAATACTGGAACACATGCCGCAGCTGTTGTTATAGATTCAGAAAAGGAGCTATGGCATAAAGCACCCCTATATTGCTCTACTAGAGATGGAATAATTGCTACACAATATTCCATGAAATACTTAGAAGATGTGGATTTAATTAAGTTTGACTTTTTGGGATTAAAAACTCTAACACTAATTAATGAAGCACTAAAGCTAATAAAAAATAGACACAATTTGGAAATAGACTTCCTAAAAGTAGATGTAGATGACAAAAAAGTATATGAAACCTTACAAGAAGGAAATACTCTAGGTGTATTTCAAATTGAATCTAGTATGTTTCAAGGAATTAACAAAAGACTAAAGCCAAGCACCTTTGAAGATATAATAGCTATTATCGCACTTGGAAGACCCGGACCTATTGAATCTGGAATGGTAGATGACTTTATAGACAGAAAACATGGAAGATCAAAAATAGTGTATATGTTTGATGAACTAGAGCCTATATTAAAACCAACCTATGGAACAATAGTCTATCAAGAGCAAGTAATGCAAATAGTGCAGAAAATTGGTGGCTTTAGTTTAGGTGAGGCAGATTTAATTAGACGTGCAATGGGTAAAAAAGACGCCCAAATAATGGAGGATAATAAACTAAAATTTGCCAATGGTGCAGAAAAGCAAGGATACAATAGGCAAAAAGCAGAAGAGTTATGGGAGTTAATAGTTAAATTTGCTGGATATGGATTTAACAAATCTCACTCTGCTGCATATGCGATGATTACATTTCAAACTGCATACCTAAAAACTTATTATCCAAAAGAATTCATGGCGGCACTTCTTACTTCAGAACAAAATGACACAGATAAAGTAGTTGAATATATAGAAGATGCCAAAAAAATGGGCATTAAAGTCTTACCACCAAGCTTACAAAAATCAGATTTAGCCTTTAGTGTTGTAGAGGATAATGGAGAATCTTGCATAATATTTGGGCTTGGTGCTATAAAGGGTGCAGGTGAAATTGCGATAAATCTAATACTAAATGAAAGAAAAAATTCAGACTTTAAAGATTTCAAAGATTTTCTAGGAAGAATAGATTCTCAAAAAGTAAATAAAAAATCACTAGAAGCATTTATTAAAAGTGGTGCTATGGATTGCTTTTTCTACACTAGAAGAACATTATTAGAGCAAATAGAGAACATAACAGAAGCAGCAAAAAAAGCTCAAGATTCTAAAAATATGTTTGCAAACTCTCTCTTTGCCGATGAAGCAGATGATATTGCACAAGTTGAAATCTCGCTTACACCATATGAGGAATATAGCAAAAAAGAATTATTAGAATACGAAAAGGAAAGCATGGGCTTTTATGCTTCAGGGCACCCACTAGAAGACTATAAAGAAGCAATAGATAGTATAAATTGCACCTTTACAAATCAGATTCAAAATATTACAGAAAATAGCTCGATATTGTTAGTTGGAAAAATTGAAGACATAATTACTAAGTTTTCAAAAAATGGCAAAAAATATGGCATCTTAAAGCTACAAGACTTCTATGGTAGCATAGAACTAACAATCTTTGAAAAAACACTCCAACACCTAGAAACGCTAGATAAAGATATCCCAATAGCAGTAAAATGTCTAGTGCAAGAACAAACAGAAAGCAAGAAACTAAGAGCAGATAAGATTCTAAGCCTAGAAGAAGCCAAAAAAGAAAAAGTAAGCTTCACAATAAGTAAGCCAGACATTAATACGCCTTTAAAAGTATTATTGAATAACTCTATAGACAAAAGTTTGCTTACAAGACTCAAAGAAGAAGCATTGTTAAATGCTGGAAAAAGGGAGCTTAGAATCTTGTTTCACACAAAAACACAAGAACTAGAAATGATAAGTAAGCTATTTGTGCATAGCGACATAAAGACAAAATTCAAGGAACTAACTTGGATAGATTAAAGATACAAATTGGTGCAAAATTTTCTGATGAAATATCATGTAAAAAATGCGGCGAAATTAAGTGTATATGCAACAAACAAGAAGAATATATAAAAAGTAAACATTCATATACAATATGGGCAAATGCACAAAAAAATGGCGGAAAAGACATAGTAGTATGTGGAATCTTTTATGAAAACAAAGAATCTTTAGAAGTGATATTAAAAGATATAAAAAAGAAACTAGCAACTGGAGGTTGCATAAAAGAGCAAAAAGATGGATATATCTTGGAACTACAAGGAAAAAATGTAGATAAAATAAAAGAGATTCTAAAAAATAACAAATTCAAATTTAAGAACTAGCATGAGATTAAACCAATATATAGCACATAATACGCAATACTCAAGACGAGAAGCAGATAGACTAATACAAGAAGGCAGAATCTCCATAAACAAGGAGATTATCAAAAATTTCTCACTTGATATTACAGACCAAAAAGTATATCTAGATGGCAAAAAAATAAAAAATAAAAACGACTATGAAGTAATAGTCTATAACAAGCCAAAAGGTGAAATAGTAAGCAAAAGTGATGATAGAGGAAGAAGTATTATATATGATACTTTGCCAAAAAGATTCAAGAATTTCACATATATAGGAAGACTTGATTATGCTAGTGAAGGCTTACTTTTACTAACAGATAATCCAAAAATAGCAACATTATTAATGGAATCCAAGCTAGAGAGAACTTACATACTAAAACTATCAGGAAAAATAAACACTAGCGTATGTGAAGCTATGGAAAATGGACTAACCCTAGAAAATGCACAAGCAGGTGCACACAAAAATAACAAGATAGATAAAATGGACTTTGCTCCATTTATAGCATATAACATAATCAAAAATGACAAATACTCAAAAATAAAAGTAACTATAAATGAAGGACAAAACAGGGAGCTAAGGAGATTTTTTGCACACTTCAAGCTAGAAGTGTTGGATTTAAAAAGAGTTTCATTTGGCTTTGTCTCTTTAAATAATCTACCAAGCAAAAAGGTAAGATTCCTAACACACCAAGAATACAATAAATTAAGAGAATTTCTAAATCAATCCTCTATATAATTTTTTAGCTTTCTGCCAACTTTTGGGTGCTTTAGCTTTTTTATTGCACTAGATTCTATTTGCCTTACTCTCTCTCTTGTTACATTTAGCTCTTTACCTATTTCTTCTAGCGTTCTATCAGATTCATCATCAAGCAACCCAAATCTCATACGAATCACTGCCTTTTCTCTTTCGTTTAACTGATCTAGCACATCATCGATTTGAGATTTTAAATCTTCTTTTAGTATATGGTCCATAGGTCCCAAAGATCCCTTATCTTCAACAAAATCACCAAATTTACCATCTTCGCCATTTCCTATTGGTGCTTCTAAGCTTATAGGTTCTTTAGTTATTTTTATTACATTTTTGACCTTATCTACTGGCAATCCAACTTCTTCTGCTATCTTTTCAATATCTGGTTCTTTGCCCTCTTCTTGTAGATGTTTTCTCATTATTTTATTTATTCTATTTATTGTCTCTATCATGTGGATAGGAATTCTAATAGTCCTTGCTTGATCTGCTATGGCACGAGAAATAGCCTGTCTTATCCACCAAGTAGCATAGGTTGAGAACTTGTATCCTTTTTTATATTCAAATTTATCTACCGCTTTCATAAGACCTATATTTCCCTCTTGAATCAAATCCAAAAATGGTAACCCTCTATTTGTATATCGTTTAGCAATACTTACAACAAGTCTCAAATTAGACTTTGCCATTTTTGTTTTTGCTTTATCTGCGATATTTTTACCTCTTTTTATCTGCTCCAGTATTTGTTTTAACTTTTCTGGCTCTAAATCAAAACTACCTTCACTAGCAATTTTTGTTTGAAATAGTTTTTTTATCTCCATATAAGTAGATACCATTGTAGCTTCTGGAACTGCTGCTATTACATCAGCTTTGCTCATCTCTGTGATATTATCTAAGATCTTTTTATGATTTGCAAGTAAAATATCATTAAACAAAGGAAGTTTATACTCAAGCCTTTTAAGCTCTTTTTCAAATCCCTCATCACTCTTTATAGTATTCTCCATAGCTTTTACAAGCTCATTTATCAATTTACTTGTCGGACCTAAATCTAGTAATTTATCTTTTAAAAACTGCTTTTTATGTGCTAGAGTTAGAAGATATAGCATATCTTCGCTATCTTCACTATTATCCTGTTCCCAAGTCTTTAGCCAATCCTTCTTTGCTTTCTCTAATGCCTTAAAACTAGCTAAAACATTCTCCACTCTTTTTTGGTCTTTTTTGCTAACTGGCTTTTTAGAATCTGTTACCTCTTCGCCCTCATCTACTTCATCTATTTCTTCGCTATCATCACCTTCTTCATCATCATCAAAGCTTTTAAAAAGCTCCTTAACCCTTCTTTCTCTATTAATTAATGCTTCTTTATAGTCCAAAATAAAATCAATCAAGTAAGGCACAGAGCAAATTGCATCTAAAATTATATTCTCGCCAAGTTCTATATTCTTACTAAGTTCCACCTCATCTTCTCTAGTCAGCAATGGAATCTGACCCATTTCACGCAAATACATTCTAACAGGGCTATCGCTTCTACTCCACTCTAAAAGCTCTCTTTCTTTTAAAAAATCAAATTCTTCTTCAAGCTCTTCGTCTAAAAGCTTCTTTTTATCATCTTTAATTTTCTTTGCATCTGCTTGATTTAGCAACTTTGCAATTTCTGAAGAAGACATTAGTTTTTTATTATATTTATTTGCAAGTTCAGAGACTTTCTTGGCTTGAGCAGCTGTTGGTATCTTTGATAATACTTGAGCTACTTTCTCATATGAGACATATTTACTAGCATTTTTAAATAATTCTTCAAGTTCTTGATTAATAGTTTTTGCTGACATACAAAGCTCCATAAGAATATATACATGAAAAATCCATTATTATATATAAAATTTATTTTAACTAATATTAAATACTATCTTCTACCTAAATTTCCAACATTCTTTAATCTCATTTAGACTTTTTTTATTTAAACTAGCTATTAGCAACTCCTCTCTATCTCCCAAGCAGTCAATCACCTCTCCACTAGGATCAACAAAAAGAGAATCCCCATAAAAATTCCACATCGTATTTGTAAAATCATCTTCATACTGACCAACTCTATTAGCCCTTAAGATATAGCAATTATTCAAAAATGCTCTCATCTTAATAATGCTTCTCCAACGCAAAGAAGAATCAAAAGTTGAAGCACTAGACAACAATACACAATCAACATTTTCTTGCTTGAATTTAAGCCAAAACTCATCAAAATGCAACTCATATCCAAACAGCACTCCAAATTTGAATCCACCAACACTAAAAGTATATGGAAGTTTTATATTTTTTGGTATTGAGTTTGCAAAAAACTTAACTTCATTCCAATGCTCATAAGGCATTAATCGTTGTGCTTTGTAATATATAGCTTTACCTTTATTTATTATTGCTATTGATTTATATATTTTCACACCCACAACCTCTAGCAGTGGAGCTATTATTGTTATTGGATATTTGGTTGATATTTTTAATACCTTATCACCTTCATCTTTTATTAGTTTTAATAACTCTGTTTTATTGCTATTTTCTAATGTCTTAAAAAATGGATTTAGCAAATACTCTCCAAGCAAAACTATCTTTACCTTCTCTGTGCATGCTCTTTGTATATATCTTTCTATTTCGGATTCTTTTTTAAAAGTAGATAGTTGAAGTGCCGCTATTTTCATTCATTTTCCTTATCAAGCTCACAAAATTCTAGCTTTACATTATCCAAAATTTTTTGAGCCTTCATTAGTGCTTCTTTACCATTTTTATAAATTTCCAAACTTTTATGAAGACTCATGTTTTCGTCTTCTAGCATTGTTAGAGATTCGGTTATAACTTGTAGATATTTTTCAAAATCTTGTGATTGTATATCGTCTAAAATTTTATTTTCGTTAGTTTCCATTTTTATCCTTGTATATCATTATTTTCTTGTGTAGTGTTTGAATCTAAATTTGGATTATCTCTCAAAATTAAATTTTTAGCATCTATACATAAAGTCTTCCACGGAGATTCCCCTTGTATGCCCTCACACTCGCTATATGACTTATAAGCTTCATTTGTTTTATTAAGCTTAGAATTTAAATATCCTTGCAAATAATACACTTGAACTTTTTGATTATTATTTGCTACATGTGGTATTGCCTTGTTTATCACTTCTAAAGATTCTGCAAATTTACTATCTCTATTTAGTGCTTCAACCAAACTAAGCTCAACCCATGGAGAATAATCATAACTGCTATATTTATCTTGTAAAGCAATTAGTTTGTTTGCATATATTGTAATTGCAGTATCATCTTTTTTATCAAGCGAATCTAAAAGCATAATTCTATAAACTTCTATCATTTCTCTCTTGTCTTTTAGCTTATCTTCCAATTTTGGTAAATAAGAAAATGCTTCTTCTTTTCTATTTTGATGAACTAACGACATAAAAAGAACAAACACTGCGTCATTATATTTTTCATTATTGGATATTATTACTACATCTCTTGAAGCCATTGAAGCTTTTGGATAGTCTTGTAATTTATACATCACCCACCCAAGCCTATATAGCCAATCTTCTCTTTCTTCTTTTAGCTTTGCTTTTTCAGATTCTAGTTGTGCTATATTTTGCGCTGGTTTATATTGTTGTGATTTATACAAACAATCAAATAAAGCTAACTTATCATCGTAATCTAGCGGTATTGTATTACTATACAAACTACCATAAAATGCTGCTTCTTTACAATCTTCTCTTTTTATTGAATCTTTTGTTAGTTCTCCAACAGATTCTAACAACATAGTATTGTTAGATTCTAAAGAATCTCTCATATCAAAGACTTCTTTATATTTCTTTAGCTCATATAATGTCTCCACCTTACGCTCTAGAGCTTTTTGCTCCTCCTCTTGCCCTTTATATTCTTGCATTACATAATCATAATGCTCCAATCTCTTTGTTGCATTATTTTCATCATATTTTAATAATAACTCATCATCAAGCTTTTTTATTTTTGCCTTTTCATCTGCATTAAAATCAAGCCCAAGAAGTATTTTATAATATTTATGCGCCAACTCTAGCTTTTGTGCATTGTCATACCACATAGCTACATCTTTTAGCATATCTATGTAAATTGGCCTTTCTTTATCCACTACATCAAGCATAGCTTCAACAATCTCTGCAGGCGCTTCATATATACCCTCTTCTGCCCAATCTTGCATTATTGGATAATATATATCTATTGAATCTAAGTAATAATTTGGATTTGCTTGTAAGATATTTAAGAGATACTCTTGTGCTCTATTTTTATCGCCTGTATTTTTGTAAAACTCCGCCAATAAAAATGAAGCTAAAGATGCAATATGAATATCTTGTGTCTCCTCTAGCACAGATTCATACATGTCTAAAACCACATTTCTATCACCTCTAGCATATAAGTTTTTACCATATTCAAGCCTTGCTAAAAGTTCAAACTTATCTCCTTTGTATTCTTTAAAAAGCCTATTGTAATAATAAAAAGCCTCATCAAAAAACTGCATTTTTGCATATGATTTTGCAATAACATACAAAACTTCTGGCACATTAATATCAGTCGGATACGCATCTAGCCACATTTTTGCTAAATCTATTACATCTTCTACATCTTCATTTGAACTAACACCATCTAATGCAAGAATCTTAAGATACAAAACATCTCTTTTAAAAATACTATTTGGATATAGTGCAGACATTTCATCAATGGCTAAGAGTGCCTCATTGTATGATTTTCTACTCATAAAAGATTGGATTTTTAAAAAATGATCTTTATCTAATCCAACATTATCACTCATAGGCTCCATTTTATAATCTAGCGGTCCAACTTTAGGGTATCCAACTTGAGAACTAAAGCTAATAGGAAAATTAAGCCCATCATCGATTCTATCATCTAAAAATGGCAGACTATCTTCATATCCTATAATTTGCCATCTGCTAGATGATTCATTTCTTTCTTGTGGTATTGGAGTGCTACTATTTATATCAAACTCTAAACTAAAAAGCTTCATCTTTTTTTTAGGAGTTATGTTTAGTATAAATTTATTGTTGTCTATTTGTGGAGATATATTAAAAAATAAGCTATCACTCTTTGAGAATCTAGAAACAAGCTTCACATCAAACTCACAAGTAATAAGCCCAACTTCAGAATTTCTATTTAACTCTTCTTTGCAGATAAAGGGTTTATCATCTACTATGCTTAGCACAGCAAAATTTTGCCCACCTTCCCTGCCACTATTTATGTAGAATTCTATTGGATATACAGCTTGAAGCAAGAATACAACAAAAATTAAACTCTTTTTTATAAAACCCATAAACTCTCTTTTAACAAGTCAAATTACACTTTTGTATTATACTTTTTTGGCATTAAAATCCTATGAAAAATTAAAATAAGTTATCTCTGCTCTTGCTAAGATTCTAATAGGTGGCCCCCAAAATCCAGTGCCTTTATTTACATATATTTTGGTTTTTTTATTATGATTATATAATCCTTGCAAATATGGCTGATCTAGCGTAACTAGGAATCTAAAAGGAAAAATCTGCCCACCATGCGTATGTCCGCTTAAGATTAAATCAACATTATGGCTCTCATCTACCTCTAGTGCAAATTTTGGCTGATGTGCTAGAAGTAAGCTTGGAAGGTTTTTGTTTCTATTTTTTAATGCTTCATTTAAATTTGGCTCTAGTGTCTTAATTCTCCTACCAAATAAATCATAAACTCCACATACATTTAAAAGCTCGATTCCATCTTTGCTAATAATTACATTTTCATTTTCCAATATCTTGATACCAAATGACCTCAAAATAGGTAGCAAATTTGAAATATCATGAAAATATTCGTGGTTTCCAACAACAAAATACACTCCTAAAGTTGCTTTTAACCTACCAAGCTCATCTAGTGCCTTTTTTACTTTACTTGTGTTTGCATCAATAATATCCCCAGTTAGAAATATAATATCAACGCCAAATGAATTAACCCTATCTACAAGCCCTCCTACAACACTCTCTTCTATTAATCCACCAATGTGCAAATCGCTAATTTGTATTGCTTTTAGATTCTTAGCCAATCCTAAAGAAATATCAACTTCTTTGACTTCTGGCTTTAATGCACCCTCAAAAATCCCATATCCTAAATAAGATAAAGTAAAAATTCCACTACCATAATTTACACAATCTTCAAAAAAAGCCCTTCTTTTGGTGCTAAATTTGGGTAGCAAACTAAGGATATTATATACAAGCATGGAGACAAAAAGTATAAAAATAACTCCAACAGGCAAAGAAAGCAAAAAATACAATACTTGCGGTATATCACTATAATATCTACCAAAAAAATACCCCAAAATACCACAATAATTGACAATCAAAAAGATTCTTAAACAAATAAGAATCCCATTTCTTCTAACTGCTCTTTTAAAGAAAAACAAATACACAAAAACATGCATAAGCAAAAATACGCTAAATGCAACAATAGCAAACAACATGTTTATGTAACCTTTCTATGTTCTCTTACTATTACATTAAATCTTTGCAAGAATATAGGATTACTTGCTAAATCAAAATTTGACACTATCTTTCTTACATCTCTTTCATCTAATACATCTAATGCTTCCTTAATCACTCTACTAAAAGCATATTCATCATCACCATTCATAACATCGCCTATTTTCATGCTAAATTGCTTTATTAATATTTTTTCTTCTCTTTCTCTTTCTTTATCTTCTAGCAACACTCTTTCAATATGCTTTAATAGTTGAATCTTTTTTGTTTTTAGCATTGGGCGTTTGTATGCACTTGTAAGCTCCATGATTCTTTCTATTATTTCATTTTTTTCTTCATCGTTTTCGTAATAATCCTCATAGTTCTCATATAAAGAATCTGGAAAATAATCCCTTATTATCTCAAATTTCAATTGTGCTATTTTGCTTAATTGTAGCCTAGCATTTTCTTCTTCCATTTTTTTTATTGCATGTTTTAGAAAATTCACATCTTCTCTTTTGTTACTATATAAATTTAGTTGCTCGAACTTTTCTTCTACTGGATAGTTTTTGCACAACTCATCTAATTTATCCAATAAGCTTTCTTGATATGCTCTAAAGGCAACCTCAACAATACGCGTCATTTGCCTATAATGCTTATCTTTAACTTGAGACAATACAAACTCTATTGTTTCATTTAATTCATATTCATCAAAAATTTTTTCAATAATGTCATATAGCATAGGATAGTTTATATCGTCTCCGATAACACAATGTGATATTTTTGTTATCTCTCTTGCTACATTATCATCGCTATATTCTTGAACTATATCTGCTTTATCATCTTTTATAAAGTCCATATAGCTTAATATATTCTTCCTGGTCTCTTCTTTGAAAAGTTTTGATAGCTCTTTAATTGGCATTAATTCCAAATCTTCTTTTTTATGCCCATGCCTTGATAGCTGCCATATAACCTCTCTTCTATCCATAACTCTCTCCCTACTTTAAAGCTTCTAACACCTTAATTGCTTGAAGATGCTCTCTAACATCATGGCATCTTATAATGCTTGCACCATTGTTTATTGATTCTAAATGTATAGCCAAAGTTCCGGGAAGCCTACTAAAAACATCACTTTTATATATCTTATCAATCATAGACTTCCTACTTGCACCAACTAATAATGGGTATCCAAAATGACTAAAATGTCTCAAATTCCTTATTAGCTCACAATTATGCTCTAAGCTCTTGCCAAAGCCAATCCCTACATCTAAAATTATATCTTTGATTCCAGCAGATTCTAAGCTATCAATTTGATTTTTAAAAAAACTATCAATTTCTAAGAAAAGATTCTCATAAGTTGGATTATCTTGCATATCTTGCGGATTTCCTTGCATATGCATAATTACACATCTACAATCATATCCTTTTACTGCCTCTATCATTTTTATATCTCTAAAACCAGTTATGTCATTAACAATCTTAAATCCGCTATCTAAGCACTTTTTAGCAACTTCTGCATTATATGTATCAATGCTAAAACTAGCCCTTGTATACAGATTCTCACTTCTAATGATTTTAAGCAGTGGTTCTAGTTTTTCTAGCTCATCTTTTGGTTTAATAAGGCTACTTCCCGGACGCGATGATGCTGCACCTATATCAATAATACTAGCTCCATCCTCTATCATAGCTATAATACTATTTATAGCATTTATATAATCATCTCCACTATCTCCAGCCTTCCTTGAGAGAGGATAGAAGCTATCAGTAGTAATGTTAGCAACACCCATAATTTGCACTTCAAAAGATATATTCTTGAAATGAGTTTCTAAAATTAATGCTAAATTTTTAAGTCCAAAGTCCTGCATTTTTAACTTTTTTATCAATGCCTTGCTCTGTGATTTTGTAATTAATAACACACCATTATAAGAATCTCTTTTATAAAGTATCGCATCTTTTGGTAATGCAAAATCTCCACCGCAAGCTAATGCTTCTTGCTTTAAGATATGTGCAGCTGGAGTTTTTAGATCCTCTATTAAAAAGCTATAAGTTTGAATCTTATCTCTTAAGATTCTAAACCCGCCATCATCACAACCTATTTGTTTTAAAACCTCTAAAGCATTTTTAATATTTTTTACAAACACAAACTATCCTATTTTTAATTTTTTATGCTTTTTTTTACGCAAAATCATAAGCAATAAAACAGAAAAAATATAACTAGCCCTCTCATAATGTGAAGCCCACAATAAAGCATTGTGAAATATCTCACTTTCAGCTTCATTAAAATAAATACCATTTTCCATGCAATCAATATACAAACTTTGTATTTGAATCTTTATATCATTTGCAGAGAGGCTATTTTTATCTAATTGCTTTAAAAATTCATAAACTTGCTCTAAGTTTAGTGTTTTTATATTAATCATAAAATGCGGTAATTTTTGCTTTAACACACGATTAATAATTGGCATTCTAGAGCGAATAGTAGGGAGCAATAAAGACTTAGCCTTAGCAAAAATTATAAACACAACACCACTTGGTGGCTCTTCTAATACCTTTAAGAGTGCATTTTGTGCATATATATTAAAAGAATTTGCAGCTATTAAAATTGTCTTACCATTTTCATTTGCTATATATGCCTCATCTATAATATCCCTTGAATCTTCGACCTTTAGCTCATCGCTAAAGAACAAAAAAGCATTAGGATTACTATGTATATACCTTTCTGCTTCTTGTTCTGGATAGTTGGTTAGAAGTATATGATTTTTCATATTAGTCAAGTGATATTTGTCCAAATAGTGCAGCTTCGATAGTTAGGTTAAAGATTCTAAACATTTGCATAAGTTTTATATCAACTAGCGTATCAGTAGATTGCAAAGTGAAGCTATTTTGTAAATCAGTATCAAACAACCATAAAAACCCAAAATCATTGCTTAATGCTAATTTAGCCCTATCGTCATTTCTGCCAATATACCAAAACAAATATTTATTATTAAAAACATTACCCAAAAAATCTGCAACAAGCTCTATGCCTAATTCATTTTTGCAATTTTTATCAACTTGAGGAAATAGAGAATGGATATTTATAATAGGGATATAAGGACGATTTATGCTTTTATTAATCATATTTACAACATAATCACCAAACCATTCTCTATCTCTATCAGTTATTAACACCAAATTATCCCCGCTAAATACTCTTTGAAGCGTATTTGTTACAAGCGGTATCCACTCAAACTTCCTCTCCTCAAGCCAAGTAGGACGAGATTCATCTGTCCTTAATATATGTGTAGTCCATTGAGATATATCTTGCATTATTTTTCTAACTCATATGTTGCATGTAGAGTTCTAATGGCAAGTTCTGCATATTTTAATGAAATTATCATTGATACTTTTATTTCACTTGTGCTAATCATCATTATATTAATGTTATCTTCTGCTAATGCTCTAAAAGCCTTAGAAGCCACACCGCTATGAGATTTCATACCAACGCCAACTATAGATACTTTTGCAATATCACTATCATAGTCTATAGATTCAACACTTCCTTCGAAACTCTTTAAAACCCTCTTTACATTTTCTAACTCTACTTCTGGGATAGTAAAGTCCAAATCGGTCTTACCATCTCTACCAATAGTTTGAACTATCATATCTACATTTATATTAGCTTCACTTAATGCTCCAAAAATTTCTGCAGCAATCCCCGGTCTATCTTCTACATTACAAATACTAACTCTAGCTTGATTTTTATCTAGTGCAATTCCGCTGACAATAGGGTGTTCCATGATTTCTGTTTCCTTTGTAATTAATGTTCCTTCATTGTTGTTAAAACTATTTCTAGTTACTAAATTTACATCTAGTTTTTTTGCCATCTCAACTGATCTATTAAGCAGAACTTTAGCTCCCATTGAAGCAAGTTCTAGCATTTCATCATAACTTATTTTATCTATCTTCTTTGCCTTTGGCTCGATTCTTGGATCTGTTGTATATACTCCATCTACATCAGTATATATCTCACACAAATCAGCCCCCAAAGCACCAGCTAATGCCACTGCTGATAGATCGCTACCACCTCTACCAAGAGTAGTAACTTCTCCATTCTCGCTAACACCTTGGAATCCCGCTACAACAACTATATAATCTTTTGCCAAAAGCTCGTTTAGCTTTGTCGTATCTATATGCTGAATCCTTGCCTTTGTATGAGAGTTATCTGTAACTATCCCAGCACCTCTTCCGCTAAGTGAGATAGCCTTAAAGCCAAGCTCCTCTAATGCAATAGCCAAAAGTGCACTAGTAACCCTCTCACCTGCACTAAGCACCATATCGCTCTCTCTTAAATTTGGTATTTTTGAAAAATGCTTTGTATATCCAAGCAACTTATCAGTCTCACCACTCATAGCAGAAACAACAACAACAACCCCATGTCCTTTTCTTTTTGTTTCTACAACCCTATTTGCTACATTTAAGATTCTATCACAATCACCAACACTAGTTCCTCCATATTTTTGCACTACTAGCATTATAAATACCCCTTTTGCTTAAAATATTCCAACACCTGCTTATACACAGGTCGTTTGAAATAAGTAATATAATTAAAAATATCATCAAAGCTCACAAATTGATAATCACTAAATTCTGGCTCATCTGTATTTATATTCACAAGCCCATCCTCTTGTAATCTCACTAAAAAGTATTTCTGAATCTGACCATCATATGGATACATCTTCTTTACCACCAAAGGAGGAAAGTCATAGCTAATCCATTCTGGATACTCTGCTACTATATCTATTTTATCTGTCCCTATCTCTTCTTTTAATTCCCTAAATAATGCTTCTTTTGGTGTTTCATGAGGATCTATACCACCTTGAGGAAACTGCCATACATTTTTTATATCGCTTCTACTAGCTATAAATATTTCACAGGTTAATGGATACTTTGATGATAGGATAATTGCAGCTACATTTGGACGATATGTTTTTTTAGATTCTTTCATGCAACCAATCCTTTCTCAAAATTATAAAAATGTCATAATTTAACTATTTTTTTTGGTTTTTGTCAAATAAAATACTGCTTTATATCCCTATAACTAAGCATTTTTAAAAACATTCTAAATACTATCCAAAATTTAGAATTAAGTTTTTTTTTATTAAAATCAAAACCGATGTTAATTTAAGGCTACAATTTGAAAACAAACCAAAGAAGTAAAGAAAACAAATTAGATATAAGAAAAGAAAAAATAATACAAGTTGCACATTCATTCTTCTTAAAGTATGGATATGAAAACACTAGCCTACAAATGATAGTGAAAGAAACTGGAGGCTCTCTAGCTACCATATATGAGTTATTTAAAAATAAAGAAAATTTATTCAAGCAATCTATGCAATTTAATTTTAGAAGTTTTGTAGAAGAATTTAATGCAGCATTGCAAGATAATAACATAACTCAAGGGTCAATGAAGGATTTTTTAAACACTCTTGGAGTTAGAATTTTAGAAAAAATAACTTCCGAGCAGTCAATTGCATTGCACAGACTAATCGTTATTGAAGGCTACAAATACCCAGAACTTTTAGAGATTTTTAAAAATGAATGCGTAGAACAAAGTATAAAAATCTTTACACAAAAATTACAAGACTATCAAACAAGCAAAGAGCTTCAAATAGGCAACCTAAAAGAATATATAATATTTTTTGTAAATACTTTGATAAGTCCATATCTGTGGGATTCAATAACAATTCCAAATTTCAAGCCACCAACAAAAGAAGAAATAGAAAAAAAGGTAAATCAAAATATAGAAATATTTATGATATACACAAAAATAAAGGAGCAATAATGAATATAAATGACGAATTAATAAACAAACTACAAAGACTAGCATCATTAGAGATAGATTCAAACAAGCTAGATTCAACAAAACAAAACTTAAGCGAAATAGTAAATTTCGTAGAAAACATAAATACCCTTAATTTAGACAACATAGAAGCCTCATTTAACGCGATAAAATCAGAACTGCAAATGCGTGAGGACATTCCATATAATGCTGAAGTAAGAGATTTAATCCTAAAAGAAGCACCAAGTAGCGAAGATGGATTCTTTATAGTCCCTAAAATAATAGAATAATGACGATAGATATAGATAAAATAAAATTAGAAGAAAGCTGGAAAGAAGCTCTAAGAGATGAGTTTGTAAAGCCATATTTTGCGGAGTTGAAAAACAATTTACTAAACGCTAAAAATAGTGGCTCTATCATATATCCTCCAATGTCGCTTCTTTTTAATGCCTTTTATCTAACTCCATTTTCTAAAGTCAAGGTAGTTCTCTTAGGGCAAGATCCATATCACAATAAAGGTCAAGCAATGGGATTATCCTTTTCTGTGCCAAGTGGAATCTTGCTACCACCATCACTAAAAAATATTTACAAAGAATTAGAAAATGACCTAAATATACCACCAAGTACAAGTGGAGATCTAAGTAAGTGGGCTAAAGAGGGCGTATTATTACTAAATAGCATACTAAGCGTTGAAGAAAACAAACCACAATCACATGCAAAATTTGGTTGGCAAGAATTCACAGATGCAGTAATATCTAAAGTTTCAAAACAAAAAGAAGGGATAGTATTTCTACTATGGGGCAACTACGCAAAAAGCAAAGAAAAGCTGATAGATAAAACCAAACACTACATACTAACTGCTCCTCACCCATCACCACTAGCTAGAGGAGCTTTTTTTGGTTGTAAGCATTTTTCTAAAACAAATAAGATTCTACAAAGCCTAGGCAAAGAGCCGATTAATTGGAGGTTATAGAGCTTTGAAACTCATCTAATAAGCTTTGCACATCATAGTTTATTATTTGTTTCTCTACGAATCTTAGATAATTTACCACATTATCCTTAGTAAGAAGCGTAATATCATCTGCAATAGATGAGAGCTGAAAATCATTCATATCTTTATAGTAATGATTTAAATCTTTGTAATTTGCTACATTATCTGCATAAGATAGATGATCAAACCCATAGAATTTTATATTTTCACTTTTATTTTCAAAAATTAATGTGCTTAGAATCTGTGCATAACCGTAAAATATAGTTGGATTATTTATCCTATAATATAGCCTACTATAAGGTGGGATAATGATTGAAAATCTAACATTTGGGTATTGTTCTATTATAGAAAATAAATGCCTTTTTGCATAAGTAAGTTGCTTTTGTATATCTAGTGTGTTATTTATAGGAGTGAATGCCCCTAAAGTTTTTACATTTTTTAGTTGCCTCATAACAGATCTTAACTCGACACTTTGGTCTTCATCTTCATAATATTTAATCCAATTAGAAAATCCACCAAAAGTCTTTATATTAAATTGCTCCCAGTCCATAAGCTTCTCTAACTCCACCTTTTTACCAACACAATCTTCAGAAGTAGAATATCTTAATGCACAAAACAAAAACTTAACATTGTAATAAATTTTAAAATCATTCAAAAAAGATTCATCATACAAATAATCAAATTTAATTACATCTTGCGTTACTGCCATTAGTAGCATTAGTGGATCTAGTGAGTATATTATGTGTTTTGGATTTTTGTGTTTTAGTATATATTTTAAAACCACCTCTCTTTCATTAAATGTAGAACCATTTAGTGAGATATTTACAAATTTGCCACCCAAAACTTCACTAGCCTTCTTAGCAGAGCTCCAAGTAAGCATAGAGCTACCCAAGATATATGAATCAAAGTCGTAATTATCAATGATTCCTTTAGCTTGAATCCTCATATCATCACTATAACTCTCATCTCTAAAGTAAGGTTTATGGTATATCATAAATGGGTCATAAACATAAAGCAAAGCCACAAGAGAAATAACAAAAGGTAATGGAAAAATAAAAAAATAAATAAAAAATCGCATACTAAAACCTAAAAGTTAAAATAAATAAATTTCACATATGGCACAGCACCCATATAAATAACAGAAGCGTAAAATAAGATTCCAGAAAAAATAGCACTCTTTTTATTGTCCTTAAAATTTTCTAACATTTCTATGCTATTTTTAAGGCATAAAACAAATAGCACCCCACACACCAAAACTAAAAGCTTCATATAGTCAATGCTTAATTCACCTATCCAAACCACCCCAAACATACCTTTTAGTAGATTAATAGCCCCACTTACATTCTCGCTTCTAAAAAATATCCAAGATATATTTAAAAAGTTAAAGGTAATAAACCAACATAATGCTTTATAGAATAATGTATTAAAAAATGCAAAATCTTTTTTTATAGTGCTATATATTCTATGACTAACCATAGCTATACCATGTAATGCACCCCAAATAACAAACCCATATCCAGCTCCATGCCATATACCACTTAAAAAAGCTACTATAAATAAATTAATTAAAGTTCTACCAAATGTTAGTTTATTTCCTCCAAGAGGAATATATAAATACTCTTTTAGAAATCTCCCTAAAGTAATATGCCATCTACGCCAAAAGTCAGTTATATTTAATGCCTTATATGGAGAATTAAAGTTTATTGGTAGCATTATCCCAAACAATAATCCTAATCCAATAGCCATATCACAATAACCACTAAAATCAAAATAAAGTTGAAATGTATATGATAGTGAAGTAACCCAAGATTCAAAGATATTTAAAACTCCTCCACCTTCAACTATCTTAAATCCACTATCAGCCCATTTAGCAAATGAATCTGCAATATATACTTTTTTAAAAAGTCCAATAGAAAATATAAAGATTCCTTTTATTGCCTTTTGTAAAGAAACATTATTGTTTTTAAATTGAGGCATCATCTCACTATGATGAACTATAGGACCTGCTATTAGTTGAGGGAAGAAACTAACAAATAGACAATAATCTAAAAATGTATTATTATCTATCTTTTGCCTATAAGTATCAACTAAAAATGCAATTTGTTGAAATGTAAAAAATGAAATAGCTAAAGGAAGAACTATATTTAATATAGGAACTTCAATGTTTATATTAAAAAACAAAGTTAGAAGTCTAAAGTTTTCTAAGAAAAATGTCGTATATTTGAATATAAATAGCAATAAAAGATTAAAACAAATACCAACTATTAGTCTATATTTTGCCCCCCCCCCGCAGAGAGTATGCTTTTATGTAAAAGGAAGTTTATAATTATTGAAAATAATAAAAGTGGTAAATATAAAAAATTCCAAAATCCATAGAAAAATAAACTACCACATAATAAAAATACTTTAGCATAGACAAAATTATAAAAACGCAATATATAAAAACCAATTAGCATAATTGGAAGAAATGCAAAGATAAATATGTATGAGCTAAAGAGCATATTAGTCCCTTTCTATCTTAGTAGAATTATTATCACTAAGTTCTTCATTTACATTTAGAATCTTTAAGATTTTTTGATTACTTTTTGTTAGTGTTTTAAACTCAACCCTACGCGATAATTCTGGGCTTTCAAGCGGTTTGGCAAAAGATAATCCATTAGCCCTAAGCACAGAGACTAACCACTCTTTATCTTTATCTATTGCTTTATTATTAAAACAATACTTTAATACCTCCAATGCCCTTGCTTGTGATAATTCAGCATTACCTAAGTATCTTGCCTCTAGGCTTTTTGCATTTTGCCACTCTGTTGAAGTATGTCCTTCAATTCTTATTTCTTCTATATCATCTTTGTATTTTTCTTGGCTTAATATCTTTATATATCGCGGAAAAAAATCATCTAAGATCTCTTTAAATCTATCCTTAACTTCCTTTTTACCTTGGTCAAATAGTATCTCTGGCTCTTTAAATCTAAATGTATTATCAGCATCAATTTCTGCATTCCAAGAATCTAGATTCTTGGAAAATTCATTTACAAGGTCATTAAAAAGCTCCGTTTGCAAATCTTTATGAGTTTTTGCTATATCACTCATTTGTTTATTTAACTCTTTTAACTCCGCATTTTGCAACGCTAGAGTTTTTTCTGTTTTACTAATTACAACCATATATGCAACTGCAATTAGCAAAAATATCATCATAACACCAGCCATCATATCTGATATGCTAATCCACTCGCTACCTGTGTTTTTGCTAGTCATTATCCTCTAGCTCCCATTAATTCTCTAATTCTTCTTAAAAACCACTCATAATCTTGTCTAAATCCTAGGGTAATATTGCCTAGTGCAGAATCTAATTCGCCCAAAGATTTGCACAAATTCTCATTTAAGCTAGATGTTTGTGATAGAGATGATGCAATGTTTGCTTCCATTATCTTTAAGATAGTATCAATTTGTTGTGAATTTTTCTCTAGCGATTGATATGTATTATGCAATGCTTCTCCAAGTCTTTTTTGAAGAGTATTAAAATCATTTACAAGCTCTGTGCTTACATTTTTTGGTACTTCAAGGCTTTTGTTTGTAAGGATTGATAGAGTATCTAAATAAGTCTTAGCAACCTCACCCAAATTAGCCCTAACACTGCTTTGCAACGCACTATATTGTTCAATTACTTCTTTTGAATGAGTTTGTAGTGTTTCTTTTGCGTCTTTTAATAATTCTTTACTGAAGCTCTCTGTGCTTTTTGTTATCTCACTTAGCCTATTTTGCAAATCTTGTTGCAGCTTTTCATTGCTTGAGATTACTTGAAAGTGGTTTTTCTTTAGCTCTTCAAAGTTTGCTGTTGAGATTTTATTTAATTGTGCTTGGTATGTATTTGTTGTATTTTTCATATATGCACTCAAGCCCTCAAGTGTGTTTTTATAAGATTCAGCCAAACTACTTCTAAGATTATTTTGAATCTCTTCATTATATGTCTTTATAAGTGCTGAATTTTTTGTTAGATTCTCGCTAAAGTCTGTTAGATTATTATTCATAAATCCCTTTATATCATCGCTACTGTTTTTATTGTGCTCTATTAGCTCTCTTACTCTATTTCCTATATCATCTGTTGTGTCTTTTAGTTTCTTACTTAAAGCCTCATTTAAGCTTGCATAAGAATCCCCCATACTCTTAGTAGTTTCTTCTAATTTACTACTTAATGCATTGCTTGCTTCCCTAAAACAATCGCCTATATTCTGCGTAGTGTCTTTTAAGTTTGTTGTAATTGCATTATTTGTATATACAAAAGATTCTTCGATGTTTTGAGTGCTTTTACTTAGAGTATCTGCAGTATCATTTAGTAGGGTATCCAAGCTCTTTGTTGTTGTTAGCATTGAGCTTTCTATTTCTTTTGATAGAGATAGCAGGACTTCTTTTGTCTCGCTGAAGTTATCTTGTATTGCCTTTGTGCTATTGCCAAGCATAGAATCTAGATTCAAAATTGCATTTGTTATATGTTGCTCTAGTGCATTGGCATTATTTAGTAAGTTGTCTTTTGTCTTATCTGTCATATCCTGAAGGCTTACACTTGCTTTCTCTAGTGAACTTTCCATATTTTGAGTATGCTTAATTAAGATTCCATCACTTTTATTTGCTTGTTCTTCAATTAACAATAAAGATTGTCTCTGTGCTTCTTCTAGCACACTTAGCGATTCTTTGAAGCTTTCTTTTATCTCTTCTACTCTACCTTTTATGCTATCTTGTATATTTGATATCATCTCTAAATTTTTATGCTTTAGTAGAGAATCTGTTTTTTCAAACTCATCTATAAAATTAAATATCTTAGAATTTAACTCTTCTAAGAATCTATCCAATGTTTCTTTATTGTTATTTAGATATTTTTCATTAAACCCACTAAAGCTATCCTGTAATGCTACTAAGTTTGAATTTGCCTTATCATAGTTTTCCTCTAAGTTATCTATACTATTTTGCAATATTTCCTTTGCATTTCCTTTATATTCATTGGTGCTTTGCTCTAAAAATGCTTTTATATTTTCTAAATTATTCTTAGTAATATCTAGCGTTTGGGCTTGTGAGCTCTCCAAGCTCTTTGTTAGCTCATCTACTGATTTTAGTGCATTTTGTGCTTCATTGTGCATATCGCTAAAGCCAGATAGAAGATTTGATAGCTTTTCATTTTCTATTCTTGATGCTTCTATGCTATGTGCTAGGGCATTATATACTTCTAGCACTTCAGAGTTTCTACTAGCTACAAGAGATATTGAATCTTTTGAAGATTCTAGAACCTTTAGAGTATCCTTTAGGCTTTCATTTAGCGAAGATATAGAATCTTTATATTGGTTTTGCCAATTTATCATTTGAGTAACTGCAGAGTTTAATTCTTTAAAATTATCCCCAAACTGCTCTGTAATTCTCATATTAAAGTCTTTAATAACACCCTCTAATGCACCTATTAGCTCCTTACTTGCACCCTGTGCTAGATGATACATTGCCTCTTTTAGAGTTTCATTTATTTTGGAGAAATTATTTTCTATAGCTTTTGTATTTTCTCCTTGCATTTGACTATATTCTAATTGTATGATTTTTATATTGTTTTGAATCTCATTTAGATTCTTGCTAGTTTGCGATATTTCTTTTAAATTATTATTTATATCTTTTAGAGAAGTTAGTTCATCTAGCTTTCCCATTTGTAGTGAAAAATACTCAAGCATATTATCAAAGTCGCTTTTTACTGCCTTGCTCTTTTGCAATATAGATAGAATAATAGCTAGTGCCATACCCAAAATAGAAGTATAAAATGCAGTCTTAAGACCAGCTAGCAAAGAAGGTACTGAAGATTCGATATTCACAACATCAAAATCTTGCAAACCAATAAAGATTCCAATAAATGTCCCTAAAACACCAGCACTCATTATTATAGATTTAAAATCTCTATGCTTTTGTTTGCCATAGCTTATAAAATCCCATATAGCAAGTCCAAGCATAACAATGGTAAATACGACATTAACAACTATATTTTCCATAACTATCTCCTCTTTTTTCTATCCATAGTAAATCTATCATCATCAAGCCAATCTGGCTTTTGAATCTTTGGTCGCTTCCTATTTGCTAGATAGAGCACAAATCTAATAGATAATAAAATTACCAATAGCGTAACAATAGCCGAAATAATAGTTCCTATATCATATCCATCTTTCCAAATCATTTTCTCTGCTCCACTTGTATTTCAACATTAACTCTATTTATAGAATTTAAAACCCCAATTAATGCAGTAAATTTCTCAAAATAACTCTTAGAATCTCCTCTTAGTAAAATAGGCGTATCTTGTGGCATATCACTTAATTTTAATCGTAATACTTCTAAAGATACCGCTTGATTATCTAAATAATATTCACCATTTGAGTTAATAGTTATCTCAACTTCTTTTAAATTATTATTTTCACTACTTGCACCCTCTGCCTTTGGGAGATTTACTGGAATATTACCTGAACTTATAAATGTAGCTGTCATAAGCACAATAACAAGCAATACAAGCATAATATCAATAAAAGGAACAATATTTATGGAATCCATTTTGGTTTTTTTAAACGCCATTTATAGTTCTTTATTTCCGTTTTGTTTTTTCTCTTGCATAATTTCCCATTGTGCGATTAAAACTTCACACTTTCTAAGCAATAAATTATAAAAAATAATCGCAGGAATAGCAACCAATAATCCACCTGCAGTAGCTTGTAGCGCTAAGGCAAGACCAGTCATAATACTACTTGTATCTATATTGCCTGATTGTCCTATTTGAACAAAGGTTAAAATAATCCCAAATACCGTGCCAAGCAACCCAATATATGGTGCGTTAGAACCTATAGTAGCGATTAGGGTTAAATTTCTCGATAGATCAAGCTCTAGTTCTGTTTTGTTTTCATATAAAACAAGCTTTATATATTTGTAAAACAAAAGTCTCTCAAATGTAGCCCAAAATGAAACTATACTCATAAGTACCAAAACCCCAATCACACCATATTCGACCGATTCTTTTAATGTAAATTCCACCTTATCTCCTGCTAAATTCTTTTAAGCTCTGTGCTATTTCTCTATTTTGAATCTTTTCTTTTAGAGATTCTCTTTTATCATGCAGATTCTTGCCTTTAGCTAGTGCTATTTCTAGCTTTGCTTTATTTCTAGTGTTAAAATACAACTTCAAAGCTACTATTGAAAATCCACCAACTTGAGACTTGCCATATAATTTATCTATTTCCTTTTTATGCAAGAGTAACTTTCTTGGGCGTTTCTCATCTGGTTTATAGTGCATATTTGTAGTGCCAAGAGTTGATATATGAGCCTCAAACAAAAATGCCTCGCCTTTAATTATTTTAATAAAGCTATCTCTTAGATTCACCCTATTTGCCCTAATTGATTTTACTTCGCTACCTAAGAGCACGATTCCTGCTTCATATTTCTCTAAAATACTAAAGTCATAAGTTGCTTTTTTATTTAGGGCTATTATCTTCATACCACTTTCCTCCAAAAGCAACCTCCGCTACCACTTAAAAAATATCCTCTATCTACATATTCTTGCAAACTAGGATATAACCTTAAAAGAGGAGCTAATAAGTCATTATTCATATAAGCATCATTTAAAAACACCTCTTCATTGCTAAAAAATACAAAATCTTTTTCTCTATAAAAATTCTTGGCATATTCTTTATATATCTTTGAAGTATCGCAAAATACTCCACTATCCACTATATCAACACTAAATAAAGATTCATTACTTTTATTAATAACATCTCCAACACCGCTTACATCTGCAACATCTAAACCACTTAAAAAGAACAAAGTGTCAAGTCCAGCACTTCTCCCTATGTCGCATAATTGTTCTTGTGATAAACCCAAATCAAACTCTCTATTTACATACAATAAAAATTCAGCCGCATTAGAGCTACCACCACCTAGCCCACCGCCTTTTGGTATATTTTTATTTATGCTTATTTTTAAGTTTGTTACCAACTTTTGCTGTGCAGAATCCAAATGCCGGAGTAATGTTTTATATGCCTTATAAACACTATTATCACACATATCACAACCAAAATCACCACAAAGCAAGAATCCATCATTGCTTACTATCTCTATTTCATCATATAAAGAATAGACTTTCATAAACCTAGAGGTGATAGTATGATACTTGTGACTATTTATTGATTTTTGCCCATTGATTTTCAAAAAAACATTAATCTTAGCAAAGGACTTTATCATTCTTTATAGTTTCTTTTTTGCGGCTACTAATTTATTTATATCATCATCTTTTATATTTAGAGATTTTTTATTCTCTTCTAAAACAGCCATTTTAAGCTCTTCACGCAAGATTAAAAGATTCGGTGGCGCTTCAAACCCAAGCTTAACACTGCCTTTATCTATTGATATTATTTTAATTGAAATATTTTCTCCAATTGTTACACTTTCATTTTCTTTTCTTGACAAAATAAGCATTAAACTATCCCTAACTAAATATTCTAAAACATAATTAAAATTTTACTATATTTTTTTAAATACCGATAAAATAATTATTAATTTGATTTTAGAATCAAATATTTAACTAGTTTTTCTCTTGAGTATCACTCCACATTCTAGATGTCTAGTATGTGGGAACTGATCAAAAAAAGCACATCTAAATATTTCATGTGTTTCTTTTAGTATCTTTAAATCATCTCTTAGAGATTCAACATTACATGAAATATAAATTATCTCTCTAAAGCGTGAAATAAACCTAGACATTTTCTCTCCCAATCCAGCCCTTGGCGGATCAACAAATACGCTACTAAAATTATATGAATCTAAATTTACATGCTTTAGCCTATTAAACTCTCTAACTTTATTTAATGCCTCAATGCATTCATCACCACTAAGCCTAACAAAATTTATATTGTTTATTTTATTGTGCAATGCAGCATTTATAGCAGATTTAATTGAGCTTTTTGATATTTCAGTAGCAAAAATATTTTTAAATTTACTACTTAATGGAAGAGTGAAGTTACCACTTCCACAATAAAGCTCCAACAAATCTCCTCTAGATTCTACATTTTTCAAAACCCACTCTATCATTTGTTTATTTATTTCTGTGTTTGGTTGTGTAAATCCTGTATCTTTGTAATAATACACATACTCTCTACCAAAAATCTTTAATCTCTCCAATACAATATCGGAATCTAAAATAAGCTTAACACCCCTACTTCGCCCTATTATATTTATCTCGTAATTAAGCACCTCACACAAGAAATCTTTTAATTTTTTAGCTTCTATTAGCCACTTTTCATCTATGTTTTTATGATATATCAAAGTTAATAGCAAAGAATCGCTATTAGTATATAGTGCCTCTATACTGAATAATCCATCTCTAAAATCGCAAAAAGCTTCTAAGTTTATTTGAGATATGAAGCACTCCAAGCTTTCTCTCAGTGGTTTTACTAAATTTATACATGTATTAATTTCTACAAATCTCTTTCTTTCTCTCTTGCTCTCTCCAGCTCCAGCTCTCATAGCAAGAGATATAACTCCATTTTTATGAAAAACACTAAGCTCACATCTGCTTCTAAATCCGCTAAGCTTGGAAGTAAAAATCTCAAAAGACTTGATATTTAAAATCTTACTTGCATAATTTAATTTATAATCCAAAGTCTCACAAGTGCAACCACCACACTTCCCAACATATTCACATGTCATTTAAAGCTAGCCACCAAGTTCATAGTAAGGAGATTAAATCCATCTACTAAAATAAATATAAGCAATTTAAATGGCAACGAAATCATAGTTGGTGGCAACATCATCATACCCATAGCCATCAAAATAGAGCTAATAACCATATCAATAACTAAAAATGGGAGATAAAGCAAGAATCCTATTTGAAAAGCAGTCTTCATCTCGCTAATAATAAATGCCGGAAGCACTATTGTCAAAGGTACATCATTTACACTTTGTGGATTTTCTAGTCCTCGTATCCTATAAAACAACGCCAAATCCTTCGGCCGAGTATTTCTTATCATAAAGTCTTTAAAAGGTTGTGCCGCTAAGATGAAGGCTTCATCATATGGAATCTCTTTTGCTATATATGGCTTAATCCCCTTTTCATAGCCCTCTCTTGCTACAGGCTCCATAATAAACATTGTTAAAATCAATGCAAAAGATACTAGAAGTTGGGTTGGCGGAGATTGTTGCGTCCCCATAGCTGTTCTTAAAAATGAAAAGATAATTAAGATTCTAGCAAAACTAGTTGCCATAAGCACTAAAGATGGGGCAAGTGCTAGAAGCGTTAAGATAATGACTATATTTAGCGTTGTTACCAAATCACCGGGCTCACTTGGAGCACTAAGAGTTAAATCAACAGTTGGTATAGTTGGGCTTTGAGGTAGTATAGGGGCTTGTGTTGGTGCTGCATAAGAAATAAATACACTAAAAAACAAGCACAAAAAAATCCTAAAACCCATACACACCTCTAACTTTAAAGATTCCCACTTGGGATTGTATTATTTTGCAACCCTTTTGTTTCAATGGCTTTTTGCAAAACATTCATTGTTTTATGCAAATGCCTATCAACAGGATAGAATCTAAACTCAACTCTCCTATTTTGAGCTTTGTTTTCACTGCTTGTATTTGGCAAGACAAAATTCGTAGCACCAGCCCCAAAAGAGGTAACTTTCTTAGGAGATACGCCATTGCTTAACAAAATCCTAGTAACGCCTAATGCCCTCAATGCACTAAGCCCCAAACTATCACTATATTTTGCAGTTGGAGCAATGTTTCTATTATCCGTATATCCTATTATATCTGTATGTAAATTTGGTGGCATTTTTTGCAAAATCAAAGCAACTCTTTTTAAAAACAACACATCATCAGCATTTGTAAGCTCTGTCTCACCCTCATCAAAAAGTAACTTACCATTGAATCTCAAAATAAAACCATTGCTACCATCATCTACTATATCCGAAGGACCAAGCGATACTTTTACATTTTCTTTAAAATCAAGTATTTCGCTTTCTATTTTTTTAACAACTTCTGCACTCTCTGGCTCATTTGTTATATCCGCTTGTTGTTGAATCCTAGTATTATCCGGCTCTATTTTAATCCCACCTGTTAGCAGACTTAAAGACCCCTTTAGACTACCCTCTGCTTCTGTTAGCTTTTTTGCATCAAATGTAACCATTGATAAAAGCAAAATAAAAAATGTAAGAATAAGGGTAACCATATCCCCATAAGTTCCTAACCACAAAGGCAGAACATTAGGACAATCACAAGGAGGACATCTTTTAGCCATATTTTACTCAAACTGACTTATACGCTCATTTGGCGGTAAAAATGTTAGAAGCTTTGCTTCTAATGCTCTTGGGTTGTCTCCCGCTTGAATCGACATAATACCCTCTATTATCAAAAGCTTTACCATAGCTTCATCATTAGCACGAACGGTTAAAATGTTTGCAATAGGTGCTCCAAAAATATTACCAATAAATGAACCATAAAATGTTGTCAAAAGTGCAACTGCCATCGCAGGACCAATAGAAGCTGGATCTGACATATCCAAAAGCATGGCAACAAGTCCAATTAGCGTCCCAAGCATACCATAAGCACCAGCATAAGCACCCCAAGTATCAAAAATACTAGCATTTGCCTTATGTCTCTCAAGCGTCCTATCCATATCCGTCTCCAGTAAATCTCGAATCCCATCTGGCTCTGCACCATCTATTGCCATATTTAATCCACGCTTTAAAAATGCATTTTCTTCTTGGTTTGATTGTTGTTCTAAAGATAAGATTCCATCTCTCCTTGCTTGAGTAGAATAATCAACCAATTTTTTAATTAATGCTGGAACATCGAAAGTTTGTGGTTTAAAAGCAATCATAAAATAAGTAAACATTTTTTTCATGTTTTCCATTTTATAACCTATTAGCAAACTAGTAAAAGAACCTCCAACCGTAATAAGAATCGAAGGAACATCAAGATAAGGAGCAATACCAACACCTAACATCATCGCGGTGCCAAGCAATATCAAAGATAATGAAATACCTGCAACTGAACCTAAATCCATTTATAGTGTCCTTAATTAAAGAAAAAATTGCTACATTCTACAATTTATTGTGTTAAAATCTCATTAAACTTAAATTTAGGAATCTATAATGAATAAAAATAATATTTCAATTGTAATTTTGGCTGCTGGTAAAGGCACCAGAATGAAATCAAACACGCCAAAAGTGCTACATAAAATATGCGGTAAAGAAATGCTATATTACTCAATAAGAGAAGCCCTAAAAATAAGCGATGATGTAAGTGTTATATTAGGCTTTGAATCTGAAAAAATAAAAGATTCAATGTTACAACACTTTAATAAATACGAATCTGACTTAAACTTTTTCATACAAGATTTAGAAAATTACCCCGGCACTGGAGGTGCTCTAAAATCATACACACCAAAACACAACAAAATTTTGGTTTTAAATGGTGATATGCCCTTGATACAAGCAAGTGAATTAGAAGAATTCCTAAAACAAGATTCAAAAATTACAATGAGTGTAATCAATAAGCCAAATACCAATGGATATGGAAGAGTTGTGATTAAAAATAATGAAGTGCAAGAAATCATAGAAGAAAAAGACGCCAATAAAGAAATACTATCCCTTAGCACACTAAATGCTGGAATATATTGCTTTAACAAAGAAATATTAGATAAATATATTCCAATGCTAGATAATAACAATAACCAAAAGGAATATTACTTAACAGATGTAATAACGCTAGCAAAAAAGGATAATGTAGCTATAAAACCGATGTTTGTTGAGATGCAAAACTATAAAGGAGTAAATGACAAAATAGACTTAAGCCAAGCTGAAACTATAATGTGCAGTAGAATCAAAAATAAATGGCTAAAAGAAGGCGTAATAATGCACTTACCAGATACTATATATATAGAAGATTCAGTGATATTTAGTGGAGAATGCATAATAGAGAGTGGAGTTGGAATCTATGGCAATAGCAAAATTATAAATTCTCACATTAAACAAAATAGCATAATAGAAGATAGCATAATAGAAGATAGCGATATAGGACCTCTAGCACATATAAGACCAAAGTGTAATATAGCTAATACTCATATAGGCAATTTTGTAGAAGTAAAAAAGTCAGAACTAAATGGAATAAAAGCAGGACACCTAAGCTATATAGGAGATAGCCAAATACAAGAAGGAAGCAATGTAGGTGCTGGATTTATCACTTGCAACTATGATGGCAAAAGTAAGCACAAAACAATAATAGGAAAAAATGTATTTATAGGAAGTGATGTCCAAGCCGTAGCACCGCTAACAATCGAGGATAACTCCATAATAGGTGCTGGAAGCACTATAAGAAGCAATGTAAAGAGTGGAGAACTATACCTAACAAAAGGTGAAGAAATAAGAAAAAGTGGCTTTTTTTATAAATTCTTCAATAAAGGAGAATAATAAATGAATATAAAACTTAATGGGCAACATATAAGCACAGATTCTAAAATGCTCTTAGAACTGCTACAAGAATATAGTATAGATACAAAAAGCATTGCAGTTGCAATCAATATGGAAATAATAAAGCAAGAAAAATGGGCAACCACAAGTATAAAAAATAATGATGTAATAGAATGTTTATCATTCTTTGGCGGAGGCTGATATGAAAATTAAAACTTCAATAGTTGGCGTTGGTGGTTATACTGGACTAGAATTAGTAAAAATGCTTTTAAATCACGAGATCTTTAAAATATCCTCTATATATGGAACTGAAGAATGTGAGCTAGATAAGATTCATACTTGTCTTAATTGTGTGTATAAAAAAAATATAGAAATAGGAGACATAAATAAAATATCTCAAGAATCCGAACTTGTATTTCTAGCACTACCTCATACACAGGGGATAGAATATGTGAGCAAACTATATAATAGTGGAGTAAAAATTGTTGATTTATCCGCTGATTATAGACTTTCACATAATAAGTATGAAAAATACTATCAAACACATAGCGACAAAAACAACATAGATAATGCAGTATATGGGTTAATAGAATACAATAGAGAAAAAATAAAAACAACAAACCTAGTAGCAAACCCGGGTTGCTACCCTACTGCTACATTGCTTGCATTATTGCCATTTTTGCCATTTTTAGACCTAAGTCATAGCATATTTATAGATGCTAAAAGCAGTGTTAGTGGTGCTGGGAAGAAATTAGCCTATAATTCACACTTTGTAAATATAAATGAAAACATTTTTGCATATTCGCCAATATCACATAGACATTCACCAGAGATTGAAGAGCAAATCTTTAAAATCACAAATAAAAATGTAAGCATAATGTTTGTGCCACACTTGATTCCAATTACTAGAGGAATGCTAATATCAATATATGCTAGACTCAAAGAAGACATAGACCCAATTATGTTGCTAAAAGATTCATATAAAAATGAAAAATTTATTCGAATTAGAGAAAATTGTGTGCAAGTAAAGAATGTCGCAGGAACGCATTTTTGCGATATTTACGCCACAAAGGAAGGCTCTAATATATTTATAAACTCATGCATAGACAATCTACTAAGAGGTGCTAGTTCTCAAGCAATAGCAAATGCAAACTTGATGTTCAACCTAAAAGAAGACTTAGCACTACCAAAGATAGCATATGCACCATAACTTAGAAATAAAACCAAATGCTATTTTTATATCAGACGCACATAGTAGTGATGATTATAGGGATATATTAAATGCATTTTTAAAAAAACTAATGAATCTAAACAAGCGACAGATATTCTTCATGGGAGATATATTTGACCTGCTAATATATGATATAGAAGAATGCATAAAAGATAATAAAAAAACACTAGAGCTTTTAGAAGAACTATCTAATAGACATGAAGTATATTATTTTGAGGGCAATCACGATTTTTTATTAAAAGATATTAAATACTTTAAAAATATCTCTTATTTTTCACTACAAACGCAGCCAGTAGCATTCAAGTTGGGAGACAAAAAGGCATATTTAGCACATGGAGATATATTTTTAGATTGGAAATATAATTTATATACAAAAATAATACGAAAACCACTATTTATACAATTTCTAAAATTATTTAAATCTTTTATATATCCAAAATTAAAATCGCACTTGAAATCAAAAATAATAGAAACTAAAAAGGTGGATTCTATTAAATTTGCAACAAATAGAATCCAAAAATACAAAAACTCGCTAGACACGCAAGTATATTCATACATAATAGAAGGACATTTTCACTTAGGCATTATAGAAAATATAGATAAAATAAATTACATCGGTCTACCTTTATTTTATTGTAAAAAAAACTTTTTTTTTGTAGAATTAACGGAAAATTATTGTTTATCCTTTAAACAAGAAGGAGAGTTTAGGTGACAGACTTCGATAGACAAGACAACACTAAAATCGGCTCAAACGAAATGGAACTTGTTGATTTTAGGATTCATAAAATAGAGAGAGGCAAACAATATGAAGGTATCTATGGTATCAATGTTGCAAAAGTCAATGAAATCATAAGATTACCAGAATTAACAGAGCTTCCGGGTGTGCCAGATTATATAGAAGGCATTTTCGACTTAAGAGGGGTTGTAATACCAGTCATTAATCTTGCCAAATGGATGAATGTAACAATACCCGAAAACAAAAAAATAAAGCCAAGAGTTATAATAGCTGAATTCAACAATATAGCAATAGGCTTTATAGTGCATGAGGCTAAGAGAATTAGAAGAATCAACTGGAAGAATATAGAACCAGCAAACTTTAGTGCATCATCAGAAGCTGGTGGAGTAGATAAAAGTAAAATAACTGGAGTAACTAGAATTGAAGGTGATCAAGTCCTACTAATCTTAGATTTGGAAAGCATAGTTCAAGACTTAGGGTTCTATCAACCTGAAATAAGTGATGAAAAAATACAAAGTACCTTTAGCGGATTAGCATTAGTCTTAGACGATAGTTCTGTTGCTAGAAAGATAGTAAAAGAATTCTTAGAGAAAATGGGATTCGATGTTGCAGAGGCAAATGACGGAGAAGCCGGTTTGCAAAAGCTAGAAAAACTATATGAAAATTATGGCGATAATTTAAGCAAACAATTAAAAGTGATAATATCAGATATAGAAATGCCACAAATGGACGGATTCCATTTTGCAGCAAAGGCAAAAGAGGATCAGAGATTTGCAAAAATTCCTATAATTTTTAGCTCATCTATAAGCGATAAATTTAGCGAAACTAGAGGTAAGCAAGCTGGTGCAGAATCTTATTTGGTTAAATTTGATGGCAATAAATTCTACGATGAAGTATCTAGAATAGTTACTCAATATGAACAACAAATAGCAAACTAAACTTAGAATAAGGAAGTAAACATGGATGAAATGCAAGAAATATTAGAAGACTTTTTAATTGAAGCTTTCGAAATGATAGAACAACTTGACCAAGATTTGGTTGAGCTTGAAACTAGACCTGAAGATTTAGATCTACTAAACAGAATCTTTAGAGTTGCACACACTATTAAAGGCTCTGGATCATTTTTAAATTTCTCTGTCTTAACACATTTGACACATCACATGGAAGATGTTCTAAATAAGGCTAGACATGGTGAATTAATAATTACTCCAGATATTATGGATGTAATCTTAGAATCAATAGACTTTATGAAAAAATTGCTAAATGCTATTAGAGATTCTGGCACAGACGCAAATACTGGTATGGATAATGATATAGCTAATGTAATCGAGAGATTAGATGCAGTATCAAAAGGTGAAACTCCTGCAGGAAGCTCCGATGAAGCACCAACAGAAGAAGTGCAACAAGAAACTGCAGAAACTCCAATAGAGGAAGAGCCAGAGCTTGATTATGCAAATATGTCTGCAGAAGATGTAGAAAAAGAAATCGAAAGACTTCTAAACAAAAGACAAGAAGAAGACAAGAAAAAAAGGGAAGCAAAAAGAGCAAAAGGTGAATTAGATGCGATTCAAGCACCTAGCGAAGTAACAGAAGATAAACCTGCTACAGCTCCTGCTGCAAAACAAACTCCAGCTCCTGTTGCACCAAAAGCAACAACACCTAAGACTGAAGCCAAACCAGCAGCTAAGCAAGCTGAAAATAAAGCTCCTGCAACTGCTGTTGAACAAACAATTAGGGTCGACGTCAAAAGGCTTGATAGTTTAATGAATCTAATTGGTGAGCTTGTTTTAGGTAAAAATAGACTTATAAAAATATATAACGATGTTGAAGAAAGATATGAGGGAGAAAAATTCCTAGAAGAACTAAATCAAGTTGTTGCATCAGTTTCTATGGTTACTACTGATATACAATTAGCTGTTATGAAGACGAGAATGCTTCCCGTTGGTAGAGTATTTAATAAATTTCCTAGAATGGTTAGAGATTTATCAAGAGAACTTGGTAAAAATATAGAACTAATAATAAGTGGTGAGGAAACAGAACTTGACAAGTCGATAGTTGAAGAAATTGGAGATCCACTAGTTCACTTAATTAGAAATGCTTGCGATCATGGTATTGAGTCAAAAGAAGAAAGATTAGCCACTGGGAAACCCGAACAAGGAACCGTTGATCTTAAAGCATACAACGAGGGTAACCATATAGTTGTAGAAATAAAAGATGATGGTAAGGGTATGAATCCTGAGATTCTTAAGGCTAAAGGTATTGAAAAAGGATTAATTAGCGAAAAAGAAGCTGATACAATGACAGATAAAGACGCTTATTCTCTTATCTTTAAAGCAGGTTTCTCAACAGCAAAAACAATCACAAATGTAAGTGGTCGTGGCGTTGGTATGGATGTTGTAAAAACAAATATAGAAAAGTTAAATGGTATTATTGATGTAGATAGTGTTTATGGGGAAGGAACAACATTAAAATTAAAAATTCCTCTAACTCTTGCTATCACTCAATCTCTATTGGTAGGTGTCCAAGAAGAATATTATGCTATACCTCTAGCATCTGTAATAGAAACAGTAAGAATATCACAAGATGAAGTATATTTGGTTGAGGGCAAAAGTGTATTAAGACTTAGAAACGAAGTGTTACCTCTTGTTAGATTAGCTGATATTTTTGGTGTTGATGCTGTGTTTGATAATTCAGAACAAGCGTATGTTGTAGTTATTGGCTTAGCTGAAAACAAAATAGGCGTAATTGTTGATTTCTTAATAGGGCAAGAAGAAGTTGTTATTAAATCACTTGGCTCTTACTTAAAAGGCATAGAAGGAATCGCTGGTGCTACAATTAGAGGAGATGGTAGAGTTACACTAATTGTAGATATAGCGGCAATGATGCAAATGGCTAAACAAGTAAAAGTAAGCATAAATAAATTAATGCAAGAAAGTGAAAGAAAAAAAGAAAAAAATTCTCCAAGTGACTACAAAGTTCTAATAGTTGATGATTCAATGACAGATAGGGCTATAATGAAAAAATCATTAAAACCATTGGGTATAACAATAACCGAAGCTACAAATGGTCTTGAAGCATTAGAAATAATCAAAACCGGTGACAATGTATTTGATGCTATTTTGATTGATATAGAAATGCCTAAAATGGATGGATATACACTAGCAGGTGAGATTAGAAAATATGCTAAGTTCAAGAACTTGCCACTGATTGCTGTAACAAGTAGAACAAGTAAAACAGATAGAATGAGAGGTGTAGAATCTGGTATGACAGAATATATAACAAAACCATACTCTGCTGAATATCTAACAAATGTTGTGAAGAGAAATATCAACTTAACAATGGAGGTAACTGAATAATGAGCAATCAACTACAAGATGTATTACAAAAACAACAAGAACAAAAAAAACCACAAGCTGAAACAGAAAATATAATACAGCTGGTAGCATTTGTGGTTGGCTCAGAGGAATTTTCAGTGCCAATCTTAAGCATACAAGAAATAATAAAGCCACTAGAATATACTAGAGTTCCGGGAGTGCCTGATTATGTATTGGGTGTGTTTAATATGAGGGGTATTGTTGTTCCTTTAATTAATCTTAGATTAAGATTTGGCTTACAATATGAAAGACCAACTGAAGATACAAGATACATAGTAATCAAGAATCAAGAGGAAGAAAGAGCTGGTTTTATAATTGACAAACTAACAGAAGCAGTTAGAATCAAGCAATCAGACATAGATCCTGCACCAGATACGGTAAGTCAAAATGAAAACCTAATATATGGTGTTGGCAAAAAAGATAATAGATTAATTACAATTCTATCACCTGAAGAATTACTAAAGAGAACATTTTAATAGTTCTCTTTAAGCACTTCCCTTTTTATTATTTCTATCATTTCTCTTAAAGCATCTATCCTACATAGCTTTTGTAGCTCATTACTAATGCTAGAAATGTTATCCAAGTTATTTAACACATTCCACAAAACATCACAAAATAAATCTTTCTCCTCACACAAGAATCCAAGATTCAAGTCATCTATAAATTTTGCATTGTAGTATTGATGATTGGATGCTGCATGTGGATATGGGATAAACAATGCTGGCAAACAATTAGCACATAACTCCCATAAAGAACTAGCCCCTGCTCTACACACTGCAAAATCACATAGATTATAAATATTTGGCATATTTTTACTAAAATCAAAAACACAAACATCAAATTCACAATTTAAATCATCATCTAAACTTTTAACTTTAAATCCCATACTTTTATATTCTTCAAACACTCTGCTAAAATCATTTTTACCACATTGATGAAAGATTCTAATTTTTCGTTCTTTTAATTCACTAGATACACTTAGAGAAAAATCATTAATAGCCTTTGCACCTTGAGACCCCCCCATAAATAACAATGTCTTAACCTCTCTTCTAATTCGTGCAGTATTAAAAAATGCTTCTCCTATTGGATAGTATTTATAAGGAGAAGAATCTAAATATGAAGAGAAAAACACCTTAGCATATGGCTTTAAGATTCTATTTAATCTACCTATTTTTGCATTTTGTTCATGTATGATTAAAGGTATCTTTAAAAAAATAGCACCAAAAGAAGCAGGTGCTGCAGAATACCCGCCAACTGATATTACACAATCTATTTTATTTTCTTTTAGCACACTAATACTTTCCTTTAAAGCTCTTAAATGCATAAATATGGACTTTAATTTATTTATTCCACTTTTATTTACTACACCGCTAGTCTCCAGGAAATATTTTTTAAAAAATCTATCATCATTTTCAAAATACATTTTATCCTGCCCATTACAAGAGCCTATAAATATGCACTCATAACCACCTTTATGCAATTCTTCTAAAAAAGATCTTGCAACACTTAAGTGCCCACCAGTTCCACCACCTGCAATAACTACTCTCACAAGAATCCCTAATAAGTAAATTTATGAAATTATAATAAAATATTGCAATGTATAAAATACTCATTTTTTAGATAAAAGTAAAAAAATTATAAACTTTTTAAAAATTTTTGACTAAAAAGTGATAATATATAATTCTAATAGCTAAAAGGAGAAAATATGGAAGATGTGTTTGATATAAAATCCCTTACAATGTCTATGCTAATGACACCTGAAGTTGCCAACTTTAGAGGCAGAGTTCATGGTGGAGATTTATTAAAGATTCTAGATCAAGTAGCATACTCTTGTGCTTCAAGATATTGTGGTAAATATGTAGTAACACTATCAGTGGATAGAGTAACATTTAAATATCCAATAGAGGTTGGGAATCTAGTTACATTTTTAGCCTCTGTAAATTACACTGGAAATAGCTCGTTAGAAGTCGGAATAAAAGTAATTGCAGAAGATATACACAAAAGAGTCGTGACACATACAAATAGTGCGTATTTTACTATGGTGTGCGTTGATGAAAATGGTAAACCAACAAAAGTCCCAAGCATAGAGCCAAAAACAAAATCAGAAATAAAAAGATATCAAGCAGCAATAAAGAGAAAAGAAGCAAGAGCAAAAGAAAAACAATAAGTGTGATATAATGCTATCTTTTTGGAGATTTTATTTATGGAATCATTGCAAGATGTTAATTCTATTGAGATATCAATTATCAAATATCAGCTAAACACATTTTGTAAGAAAAATGCAAAAACCCTAGCAATCTTATTTAAAGCATTAATAAGAGCAGAACAAGCCATAAAAGAAGAATCTCTAAAAGATATAATACAAAACGCACAACAAAATAAACCACAAACTTCACAAATACAAAAACCAAATGCAATATCACCACTAAACTTGGAGGGTTAGATGAGATTCCACATAGTGTTGCACCAACCTAGAATCCCACAAAACACCGGTAACATAGGAAGACTATGCTATGCTAGCAATAGCGTGTTGCATTTGATATATCCCCTTGGCTTTTTGCTAACGCAAAAAGAATTAAAAAGAGCTGGAATGGATTACTGGGAGCATTTAGAAGTATATACTTGGAATAATTATGATGAGTTTTTACAATCATCTACAAAAGAGATTCCGCATTATTTTCTAACGACAAAAGCAAATAAAGCTCATTATAATGCTTGTTTGCAAAATGGTGCTTATTTACACTTTGGAAGAGAAGATGCAGGGCTTAATGAAGAAATATTAAAACAAAATGAAAATAATTGCTTTAAAATACCAATGACAAATAATGCAAGAAGTCTAAATCTAGCTACAAGCACAGGAATAGTTTTGTATGAAGGGATAAGACAAAGGGATTTTATCTAAACTTTTCAAACAAGGCTTTAAGTAAATATTGGATAAAATACAAAAATTATTTTTAAAGAAAGAAAAAAATTATCGTCATGGAAGAATTGTTTATAGCTTGGTTACAAGAATATGGGTATGTGATTTTATTTATCTGGAGCACACTTGAAGGTGAGCTTGGCTTAATTATGGCTGGTATTATGTGTCATACTGGACATATGTCAATTCCAATTGCTATACTTGTTGCTGGTTTTGGTGGATTTGTAGGTGATCAAGTCTATTTCTATATAGGCAGATACAACAAGCAATTCATATATAAAAGACTAAAAACACAAAGAAGAAAATTTGCATTCGCTCATCTTCTCCTGCAAAGATATGGGTGGCCTATAATATTTGTCCAAAGATATCTATATGGTATGCGAACTGTAATACCAATGAGTATAGGCGTTACCAGATATAATGCTAAGACATTTGCTTTTATTAATTTTATTAGTGCATTAGTTTGGGCTGCAATTACTATATTGCTTGCTTATTTCTTTGGGGAAGAACTATTAGCATTAGTTCACATAGCAAAACAACATTATTACATAGCAATACCATTTGTAATAATTGTAGGTGGTGGAATTTACTACTACTTACACAAGGTAACACAAAAAGTAGAAAAGAAAATGATTGGATAAGGAGTGAACATGAATCTACTAGCAAAAGACAAAATCGGTGATATAGAATTAATACTAATAAAAAATAAGAAATTACCAAAAAATCTAAGCAAAGCAGAGAAAGATTCGCTAGATAAATACGACTTTGATGGAAGCGGATCATGTATGCTATTAGAGTATAAAAAGTTTTTTATAGGAATTGATGATTGTGGATATGAATTCCCAAATGCTATTAGAGATTCAATATCACAAGCAATACAAAAACTAAAATCACTAAAAATAAATAGCATATCAATAGAGGCTAGTAGCGAATCTGAATTAAAAGAAATTTGCGAAGGATTTTTGCTTGGGAACTATTCTTTTGATAGCTACAAAACTAAAAAATCAAAAAACCACATAAAAGAAATATATATACAATCAACAAAACTTACAAAAACACAAATCGAAAATCAAATATCACAAAGCAAAATAATTACAGAATCTATAAACAAAATAAGAGAGTTAATAAATACTCCACCACAAGATGCAACGCCAAATTATGTGGCAAATTTTGCTCATAAGATAGCCAAAGATTCTAATATTTCTTGCAAAATACATGATTCAAAATTCCTAAAAAAGGAAAATATGGAAGCCTTCTTAGCAGTTGCAAAGGCAAGTATCAATGAGCCTTTCATGGTGCATTTACACTACAAGCCAAACACAAAGAAAAAAGTTCCAAAAATTGCACTTGTAGGAAAGGGATTAACATATGATAGTGGTGGTCTTAGCTTAAAACCGGGTGATTATATGACCACAATGAAGGCTGATAAGAGTGGAGCTTGTGCTGTTATTGGGATTTTGGAAATAGTTGCAAAACTAAAGTTAGAAGTTGAAGTTCATGGAATCTTGGGCTTAGCAGAAAATATGATAGGAGGCAATGCCTACAAACCAGATGATATATTAACAGCTAGAAATAAAAAGACAATAGAAGTTAGAAATACCGATGCTGAAGGTAGGCTTGTATTGGCTGATTGTCTAAGCTATGCTAGTGATTTAAAACCTGATTATCTAATAGATCTAGCAACACTCACCGGTGCCTGTGTTGTCGCACTTGGAGATTATACAATTGGTATCATGGGATATAATCAAAAACTAAAAGAAAACTTTGCAAAACACGCCTTTAATGCTGGTGAGCTAAGTGGGATTCTACCTTTTAATCCATACTTAAAAAAGCTATATTCATCAGAAGTAGCTGATTTGTGCAACATACCTTCTAGTAGATATGGTAGTGCAATTAGTGCTGGTATGTTTTTGGGAGAATTTGTAAGTAAAGATTTGCAAGATAAATGGATTCATCTAGATATAGCAGGTCCTGCATATGTTGAGAAATCATGGGGGGTAAATCCATTTGGAGCAACCGGTGCTGGTGTTAGGGCTTGTGTAGAATTTATAAGAAATATAAAGGAATAATATGGGACTTAGCGTAGGGATTGTAGGACTACCAAATGTTGGAAAATCAACCACTTTTAATGCATTAACAAAAACACAAAATGCACAAGCTGCAAACTATCCATTTTGCACCATTGAGCCAAATAAAGCCGTAGTTCCTGTGCCTGATAGAAGACTTGCAGAATTAGCAAAAATAGTAAATCCAGAAAAGATTCAACACTCAACAATAGAATTTGTGGATATTGCTGGATTGGTTAAAGGAGCAAGTAAGGGAGAGGGTTTAGGAAATCAATTCTTAGCAAACATAAAAGAAACTGAAGTTATCTTGCATATCGTTCGTTGCTTTGAAGATTCAAACATCACACATGTAGAAGGCAGCATAGACCCACTAAGAGATATAGAAATAATCGAAACTGAACTGCTAATTTCAGATATGCAAAGCGTGCAAAAGAGAGTAGAAAAGCTAACTAGATTAGCAAAAAGTGGGACTGATAAGGAAGCAAAAGCAAATTTAGAACTAGCCATAGAGTTACTAAAACACATAGAAGATGGCAAACCAGCTAGAATCTTCAGCAAAAAAGATGACGATAGATTCTTATTACTAGATAAAGAACTAAGACTTCTTAGCAATAAAGAAATAATATATGGTGCAAATGTAGATGAAGAATCTCTAAAAGAAGATAATAAGTATGTAACAGAACTCAAAAAATACGCACAAGATAATGGTTGTGATGTAATAAAATTATGCTCCAAAATAGAAGAAGAATTAGTAGGCTTAAGTAATGAAGAACAAGTCGAGTTTTTAGAAGAGCTAGGAGTAAAAGAAAGTGGCTTGGATAAGATAATACATTTGGGATTTGCAAAGCTTGGGCTAATTAGCTACTTTACCGCTGGGGTAAAAGAAGTAAGAGCATGGACAATCAAAAATGGCGATAAAGCTCCAGCAGCAGCAGGTGTCATACATAATGACTTTGAAAAAGGATTTATAAAAGCAGAAGTAATATCTTATGATGACTTTATCAAACATGGTGGAGAACAAAAGGCTAAAGAAGCTGGTGTCTTAAGAATCGAAGGCAAGGATTATGTAGTATGCGATGGCGATGTAATGCACTTTAGATTTAATGTATAGATTTCTTAGAATCTAAATTTAGATTCTAAGAAATTAAAAACCGCCAAAATATCTAACTGCACTAATTTTCTTATCAACACCAGATAGCAAATTAAAACTCTCTTGCGTCAAATTTGGATTTTTCAGTAAATTTTGCGTAACCCCTGCATCTAATGTCGGATTATTTTTCAAAATAATATCAAATCCCATTTTTTCTTCTGCATTCAAAATTCCATTATCATACATTGCTTGACCTAAATCTTTTAAATCATCATCAAAGCTAGATGAAAAATGTTGTAACTTTGCTAATTCACCACTTACTTCAAATTTATCCTCTACGCTACTTGGAAGATACATAGAACCGGCATCAAAAAGACTAGAGATATTTGAAGTTTCGCTACTCTTCTGAGCACCAAAAATAGAATTAGAATCCTTTGGCTGATAACCTGAAATATCATTTGTATTGCTATTTTGCTTATTATACGACTGACTTAACAAACTAACCATAGAATTATTTTTATCATTCACATTCATAAGTTACCCTTTAATTTGAGTTACTAGAATCTAAAGCAAATATTGTTCCATTTTTGATTGCTACAACCACAAAAGTGTGGATACACAAAATACCAAATACCTTTCTCTTTTTGCCATAATATTTTTTAATTTTTATAGCAAATAGATGACAAGTTCCTCCAAATAATGCACTTTACTATGATTTGCAAAATTTATATATTCTCTCTATTCCCTTTTTTATAGAATCTAAATCAGTAGCAAATGAAAATCTAAAATATCCATCCATACCAAAGCCAATACCAGGAACAACTGCTACACCTTCTCTCTCTAGCAAATCTTTACAAAACTGCATAGAATTTTTATTGATAGATTCACAATTTATAAATAAATAAAATGCACCATCTGGCTTACTAACCTTTAGACCATTTATTTTAGAGAATAACTCACACGCTAGATCTCTTCTTTTTTTAAATGCGATTTTCATATTTTCTATATCAGTTTCAGCTCTACCATCAAGTGCCGCAATAGAAGCCTTTTGAGTAATAGAGTTTATATTTGACATGCTTTGACTTTGAAGATTAACTATTAGTTTTCTTAGATTCTTATCCTTTGTAGCAAGATACCCCATTCTCCAACCAGTCATTGCCACAGACTTACTAAGACCATTTATGGTAATTGTTCTCTCAAGCATGTGAGAATTAATACTAGCAGTTGAAATAAACTTACCATCGTATACTAACTTCTCATATATCTCATCACTTATAACCCAAATATTAGTATCTTTTAGTGCATCTGCTATATCTTCTAGCTCCTCTTTAGAATACACCATACCAGTTGGATTTGAAGGAGTTGTCAATACTAGAAACTTTGTTTTATTTGTTATTGCATTTCTTAGTTGTTCTTTTGTTATTTTGAAATTATTTTCTTGTGTTGTTTGTATAAATACATTTTTACCACCACAATATGTAACAAGCTCTGGATATGTAACCCAATAAGGAGATGGAATTATTACTTCATCACCCACATTAATAAGAGATTCAAAGACATTGTATAAAGAATGCTTTGCACCACTGCTTACTACTATTTCGTTTGTTTCATACTTTAGATTATTATCTCTTTCTAGCTTCAAGCTAATGGCTTTTAGCAAATCAGGTATTCCAGCAACTGCAGTATATTTAGTAAATCCACTATCCATAGCCTTAATTGCCTCATCTTTAATTACCTTTGGCGTATCAAAGTCAGGCTCACCCGCAGAAAATGACAATATATCTTTCCCTTGTTCTTTTAGCTCCCTTGCAAGTGTGCTAATTGCTATGGTTATAGATTCAGATAAATTCTCAACTTTTTTAGAATACACTTTTTCCATAAAAATCCTTTTTCACTACTTTTGTCAAATCCCATAAGTATATTTCTACTTATTTTAAAATATTATAAATCAGTAAATTAAAAACTCTACACAACATACGAAACTTTAACTAAATAGACTTTATAATTATTAGCTATAAAAACTAATATAACTTTAGTATATTTGACTAATATTTAATGATATTTTTTACTCAATGTATTGACAACATATGAAAATTGAAATATAATTTCAGTGTTTTTTAAAATTTTAATCTTAAATAAATGCGGAGGTATTCCTATGAATTTCAAACCACTTGGAGAGAGAATCTTAGTAGAAAGACTTGAAGAAGATACTAAAACCGCTTCTGGAATTATTATACCTGATAATGCTAAAGAAAAACCACTAATGGGTGAAGTAAAAGCTATCGGTAGCATAGTAAAAGAAGTGAGCGTAAATGATAAAATTGTATTTGGCAAATATTCTGGCACAGAAGTAAAACTAGACGGAAAAGAATATTTAATTTTAAAATTAGAAGATGTTTTAGGCGTTTTAGCTTAATTTAAGGAGTAAGATATGGCAAGTAAAGAAATTAATTTTTCAGATAACGCAAGAAATAGACTATATGAAGGTGTAAAGCAACTAAGCGATGCTGTTAAAGTAACAATGGGACCAAGAGGAAGAAATGTATTAATTCAAAAAAGCTTCGGTGCTCCAAGCATAACAAAAGATGGTGTATCAGTTGCTAAAGAAATCGAATTAGCAGATCCTATTGCAAATATGGGAGCACAACTTGTAAAAGAAGTAGCAAGTAAAACTGCAGATGCAGCAGGTGATGGAACTACAACTGCAACAGTTCTAGCATATAGTATTTTTAAAGAAGGACTAAGAAACATAACTGCAGGTGCAAACCCAGTAGAAGTAAAAAGAGGAATGGATAAAGCAGCTGAAGCTATCACAGAAGAATTAAAGAAAATGTCAAAACCAGTTTCAGGCAAAAAAGAAATCGCACAAGTTGCTTCAATCTCTGCAAACTCTGATGTTAAAGTAGGTGATTTAATCGCTGAAGCTATGGAAAAAGTTGGCAAAGATGGTGTTATCACTGTTGAAGAAGCAAAAGGAATCAATGATGAATTAAGCGTTGTTGAGGGTATGCAATTTGATAGAGGTTATCTAAGTCCTTATTTTGTTACAAATAGCGATAAAATGGAAACAGAATTAGAGCACCCTTATATTCTTTTAACAGATAAGAAAATCACTTCTATGAAAGATATTCTTCCACTTTTAGAATCTACTATGAAAAGTGGCAAACCACTTTTAATCATCGCAGAAGACATTGAAGGAGAAGCTCTAACAACTCTAGTAGTAAATAAACTAAGAGGTGTGCTAAATGTAGCAGCAGTTAAGGCTCCGGGATTTGGTGATAGAAGAAAAGAAATGCTAAAAGATATTGCTACTCTAACAGGTGGTGAAGTAATTAGCGAAGAACTTGGTAAAACGCTAGAAAATGCAAGCATTGAAGATCTAGGACAAGCTTCAAGAATCGTAATTGACAAAGATAATACAACTATTGTAGATGGTGCTGGTGAGAAAAATGCAGTAGAAGCAAGAATCGCACAAATCAAAACTCAAATTGAAAGCACAACAAGCGACTACGATAAAGAAAAGCTACAAGAAAGACTAGCAAAGCTAAGCGGTGGTGTAGCAGTTATTAAAGTTGGTGCTGCAAGTGAAGTAGAAATGAAAGAGAAAAAAGACAGAGTAGATGACGCACTATCAGCTACTAAAGCTGCTGTTGAAGAAGGGATCATCATCGGTGGTGGAGCTGCATTAATTAGAGCAGCTGCTAAGGTTAATTTAGATCTAAGTGGTGATGAGAAAATCGGATATGAAATAATAAAAAGAGCAATCAAAGCTCCTATTAAGCAAATTGCTACAAATGCAGGATTTGATGATGGTGTAGTAGTAAATAATGTAGAAAAAGATTCAAATGCAAATAATGGATTTGATGCTTCAAATGGAAGCTATGTAGATATGTTTGAAGCAGGAATTATTGATCCACTAAAAGTTGCAAGAATCGCACTACAAAATGCAGTATCAGTTTCAAGCCTACTTCTAACAACAGAAGCAACAGTGCATGAAATTAAAGAAGACAAACCAGCTATGCCTGATATGAGCGGTATGGGTGGTATGGGTGGAATGGGTGGAATGATGTAATTCCACCTCTCCCACTTTTAAACTCTTAAAACCACAAACTTCAAATCCTTTCCAAACTACTAAAATTAAAATAACAAATTGCCAAGATTCCAAATAAAAATAAATATTGGCAATGGTTTAAAAATTTACTAAAATTTATCTTTTAGATTTTCCGACCATTAAATAAAAACTAAACTACTCAAGTCTTGCCAATAAATCCAGTATTTTAGAACTACTTAGAATCTAATTATAAACTTGTAAGATTCCTAAAAATTATGAAAACTATCACCAAAGTAAAAAATATACTTATATAATATTAATTATCTATTAGTAAATAATACTATTAGTATATAGCTTGATTATAATCTATAAAATTTAATATTTACTATAAATTTATATTTACTTAATAAACTAGTCATATAATACATGTAAATTTACAACCTTACCACCTCCCCCAAATCCAAAGCTGTGCGAGAGGTAAAGCAGAAACTATTATATCTGCAATAAAGGGGGGGGTTATAAAACGTTGCCAGAAAAACAAAGATTTAAAATCATGGAACTAATAAGAGAGTTCAATCATTTTAAAATACAAACTTTACAATACATGACTTTGCTAAACTTGGTTTCAACAAGTAGTTAATCACAAGCGTAATAGAAGAACTAAAAAAGTGAAACAAAAACCCAAAATATCGGCGTAATAGCATGCCCTTCATATATAAGGGAAAAATTTGATGAAATGGATCAAGAATACTACGGCAGAATCATTACATTATCAAAGAATACAACAAGTCTGCTTGAGAACAAAATAGTGATTGTATATATCGATAATCTACTAAATCTAGGCAAAGAATACGAAGATTTAAGCGAAAAAGATCAAAGATTGGTGCATAGTATTTATGTTGCATATGAGCTTTATAGTTTTATGAGAGAATTGCTTACTACTAATGGCTCAATAACCAGGATTATAAAAGGTTATGCATGGCTATGGAGGAATTCTACCCTACTTTCAAAAAACAATTCGAAAGATTCCACAGATATTAGAATCTATTCCATCTCCAATCGCATAAGCAACATTTCATTACCTGCTACTATGCTTAAAGATTCTTCCTTGCATATGTCACATTTTACATATTCAATCTCTTTGCTCTCATACACACTGCCACATTTTTTGCACTCCAATACAACCTTTTGATATTCTATAAATAATTTTGCATTACAACATATTCCTCCAATTTTAAACTCCTCAAATGCGCTTTTTAGCAGTTTAGGATTTACCCCACTTCTCTCCCCTATTTGAACATATACAGATAATATTTTTGTAGCATTATTTGAAATTGCAATCTTCTCACAATTATCAAGCAAAGATGAAACTACTGAAAATTCATGCATATTTACCCCTTAGTATTTTTGGAACTTTTAAAATAAATTATATTTTTTATTGTAAAATACCATTTTACTACGATATTTTAAGGTTAAAGATGAGGCATTTTTTAACTCTAGCAGATTTTAACAAAAAAGAAATTTTAGATATTTTAAAAATAGCAAAATCCCTAAAAGAGAACACAAAAAAGGGCGTATTCTCCACAGAAATGCAAAACAAAACCCTAGCTATGATATTTGAAAAAAACTCAACAAGGACAAGAGTGAGCTTTGAAGTTGGGATAAAGCAACTAGGTGGCAACGCATTATTTTTATCAAACAATGACACACAACTAAGTCGTGGAGAGCCAATAATGGATACTGCTAGGGTAATATCATCAATGGTTGATATGATAATGCTAAGAACATTTGAACATAGTAGATTAGAAGAATTTGCAAAATACTCAAAAGTCCCAGTGATAAATGGGCTAAGCGATAGCTATCACCCAATGCAACTACTAGCAGACTATCTAACAATGCAAGAATGCAACAAAGATAAAAACCCAATAGTATGCTACATAGGCGATGGTAATAATATGGCTCACTCATGGCTTATGTTGGCTTCAAAGTTGGGATTCGAGCTAAGAATCGCCTCTCCTAAAAATTATGAAGTGGATAGTAATATTCTCGCAAAAGCACAAGAGTTTGCGCAAGATTCTGGTGCTAAACTAATCTTAACCAATGACCCAAAAGAAGCAATAAAAGACTGCGATGTGATAAATACAGATACTTGGATATCAATGGGACAAGAAAATGAAAAAGAAAAAAGAATAAAAGACTTTAAAGGATTCTGTATTGATGAATCGCTAATGCAACATGCAAAACAAGATTCGATATTTTTGCATTGTTTGCCTGCTTATAGAGGATATGAAGTTAGCACAGAAGTTATAGAAGGCTCAAATAGCAGAGTATTTTTAGAAGCAGAAAATAGGCTTCACGCACAAAAAGGAGTTATAATTTGGCTACATCAAAACAACTAACAATAAACAAAAATGATTATACAAACATAAAACAACAAGCAATAAAAGCTAGAAGCAATACACAAAAAATAAACGAAACAATAGATATTAGCACGAATCTAGCTTTCATAAAAGACGCCAATGACAATGAATTTTACCTACTATCGCCACAAGCAATGGAATCTGTAATGCGACTAGCAAAGGACTTAGAAATCGATAAATATCTATTTGAGCTCGAAAAAGAGATTCACAAAAATACTCCAATAGATTTTGATGATGTGTGGTGTATAGCTATAAGGGAAGTAAAAAACTACAAAAAAGACCCAAAAGTGATAGTAAAAAACATTAAAAAGAAATATCCATATTTATTTTTAAATTTTGTAAACTTAGTTAAAGACATAGAACTATAAGGAATCTTAAGTGCAAGAAATTGATTTTAAAAAATTTATAAAATACTCAAAAGCAGGACCAAGATACACAAGCTATCCAACTGCAATAGAATTTAGCGAAGATTATAAATATGAATCTTATATAAAAGATTTACAAAATGACACAAGCCCATTATCTTTATACATACATTTGCCATTTTGTAGAAGCGCATGTTATTTTTGTGGTTGTAATGTAATTTATACAAGCAAAGATGAAAACAAACAAAAATACATAGAATATTTAAAAAAAGAACTAGATATTATAAAAGATTCCATAAACTGCACCAAGAGTGTTCATCAACTACACTTTGGCGGTGGCACTCCTACATTTTTTAATGCACAAGAATTAGAATGTATTATAAGCATGATAAAAAGCACTTTTACAAACTTCAGCAATGATGCTGAAATCGCATGTGAAGTTGATGTTAGATACTTCAATGAAGATCAAATGAAAGCATTAAAAAATGGCGGATTCAACAGACTTAGCTTTGGAGTGCAAGACTTTGATGAGAAGGTGCAAACTGCAGTTCATAGAATCCAACCATTAGCCTTAGTAGAAAACGCAACAAATATAGCGAGAAAATATGGAATAGAATCTATAAATTTTGATTTGATTTATGGTTTGCCATATCAAAATCTAAAGACTTTTAAAACCACACTAGAGACATGCATAAAATTAGATCCTGATAGACTTGCAATTTTTAACTACGCTCATGTCCCATGGATTAAAAAAACAATGAGAAAAATAGATGAAACCAAGCTTCCAACTCCAGACGAAAAACTACAAATACTAGAAAATACTATTTTGTTCCTACAATCAAACGGATACAAAATGATAGGTATGGATCATTTTGCAAAGCCAAATGATGAACTCTTTAAATCAATACAAAAAGGCGAGCTAAGAAGGAACTTCCAAGGATATAGCACAAAAGGTGGCACACAAACAATAGGAATCGGCATAACTTCAATAGGAGAAGGGCTTGACTATTATGCACAAAACCACAAAGATCTCCCAAGCTATCAAAAAGCAATAGATTCGGGCAAACTACCATTTTTTAGAGGAATAAAGTTAAGCTTTGATGATATATGCAGAAAAGCAGTCATTATGAATCTTATGAGCAACTTTAAACTAGACTTCAAAAGCATAGAAAATGAATTTAACATCAACTTCAAAGATTATTTTAAAGAATCTCTAAATAACTTAGAAGAACTAGAAGAAGCTGGATTAATATCTATAGCAGACAATAAAATAGAAGTAAGTCCAACAGGTACACTAATGATAAGAAATATCGCAATGGCGTTTGATTCATATCTAAATAAAATAGAAGATAATAAAAAAGTATTTAGTAAAACAATATAAAGGATATAAGTGCATTTTACTTCATTTAGCTATTTACCAACTACAGATTCTTGTGTGAAATGTGGAAAGTGCATTCCAAGTTGCACTATATTTAGCATCAACGGCGATGAAGTAACTTCGCCAAGAGGATTTATAGACTTGCTAGGTGCATATGAAAGAGGCAATCTACCATTAGATAAAAATGCAAAAAATATCTTTGAATCTTGCTTTTTGTGTAACACGTGCGTAAGTGTATGCCCAAATGTCCTCCCAACTGATGAACTAATAGAAAATATAAGATATGAAATAGCCCAAAAATTCGGTATAGCAAGATTCAAAAAAATAATATTTTATCTGCTAAAAAATAGAAAAGTAATGGATAGAATATTATCTTTTGGCAGTATTTTTGTGCCAATTTTATTTAAAACATCAAAAGATTCTTCATGTCTAATCCCAAGAATAAAACTTCCTTTCTTAAAAAATAGAGTAATAGCAAACATACAAAAAGAAAGCTTTCTTGCCTCAAATAACGAAGAAATAATCAAAAAAGATTCAAATAAAAAAGTAGCAATTTTTATAGGTTGTCTTGCAAATAATAATTATAAGAGTGTTGGAGATTCGCTACTATTTATATTAGAAAAACTACAAATAAACATCAAAATAGCAAAAAGCCAAAAATGCTGTGGTGCTCCAATGTATTTTACAGGTGATTTTCATAGTGTAGATTCTCTTATTCGATACAATGTAGAATATTTTGAGAGCTTCATAGATGAAGTAGAAGCAATACTTATCCCAGAGGCTACATGTGCTGCTATGATGATAGAGGATTGGGAAAGATTTATGAAAAATGATGAAGAGATGAAAAATAGAATAAAAAAGCTAAAACCAAAATTCCAAATGGCAACCAAATATCTGCTAGATAATACGAATCTAATAACAATGCTAGAACAAAATGCGACAACTGAAGAAATCACATATCATGACCCATGTCATTCAAGAAAGGTTCTAGGAATCTACAAAGAACCAAGAACCTTACTATCAAAAGCATATAAAATAATAGAAATGGAAGATTCTTCTGCTTGTTGTGGATTTGGCGGAGTAACTATACAGAGCGAAAAATTTGAACTTGCAAGAAAAGTTGGTAGCAAAAAAGCCAAAATGATAGAAAAAACTAAAGCAAAATATGTAAGTGCGGAGTGCAGTGCGTGCAGAATGCAACTTACCAATGTAATACATAATGAAAAAATTGATATTACATTTTTACATCCACTAGAATTAATTGCCAAAGCATTAAGACAATAATTTTTATCCTTAACTATTTTCTCTTAATATCTAATATTTTTATAAGCTATTTTTGTATAATCTTGTAACAAAAATCACTAAAGACTGCAAAGGTAACTAAATGATTGGTAAAAATATGTCGCTCAAAGCTCAACTAGGAATTGGATTTGGTTCTATACTATTGTTTATGTTAATACTCACGATAATAGGGTATTCAAAAGTAAATTTTGCTAATAATACGCTTATACAAATAAGTGATGTAAATTCTGTTAAACAAAGATACGCAATCAACTTTCGAGGTAGTGTTCATGATAGAGCCATAGCTGTAAGAGATGTAGTATTACTACATGACGAAGATACACAAGAGATGCAAAAAACAATAGAAGAAATAAAGAAACTAGAAGCTTTCTACAGTGAATCTGCTATGAAAATGAATGAAATGGCAACAATGCCAAATATGCTAGATGACAAAGATAAAGAAATATTGCAAAAAATCATCAAAACAAAAGAAAAAACTGCTCCTATAATTCATAAAATAATAGAACTTAGATTATCAAACCAAACTGAACAAGCACATGATTTATTGCTAGAATTAGCTAGACCATATTTTACTGAATGGCTTGCTGTTATTAATGAGTTCATAGATTATCAAGAAGCTAAAAATAAAAATTTATCAGAGTTGGCTAGTTCTTCTATTAAAGATTATCTAACACTAAATATGATTCTTACCGCAATAGCTTTTATTCTTGCAGTTTTGATTGCTGGATATATTGCAAGATTGATAGTCTCATCTCTAGGTGGTGAGCCAAGAGAAGCTATAAAAGCTGTTCTTAGCATAGCAAATGGAAATCTAAATACAAACATAAAAGTGCAATTCCAAAATAGTATGCTATCAAGCATGGTGCATATGCAAAATAAATTAAGAGACATAGTCTCTGAAGTTTCAAGATGCTCCGATGAACTAGGAATTAAGGCCAATGAAGTGTCAAAATGCTCAAAAGAGGCTCAAAGCTCATCATATAGACAATTAGACAAATCAGAAGAAGCAACAAAAAATATAAATAGCTGTGTAATAACAATTGCTCAAGTAGCACAAATAGCACAACAAACAGAGGATAATTCAGAACAAACTACAAAACTATCGCAACAAGGCAAAGTGGCTATGCTAACCACAATAAAAGAAATAGAAGCAATCACACAAACTGTCTCTAATTCAGCAGACCACATAAGAGCACTAGAAAAATATTCACAAGAAATTAGCGGAAGTGCAGAATTAATCAAAGAAATCACAGATCAAACGAATCTTCTAGCACTAAATGCAGCAATAGAAGCAGCAAGAGCTGGTGAGGCTGGACGAGGATTTGCAGTAGTAGCAGATGAAATAAGAAAACTAGCAGAAAGCACTGGAGAGGCTACTTCTGAAATTACAAAAATGATAGAAATAATCCAAAAAGAAACTCAAACTGCAGTAGACGCAATAAGAGAGGCTATCCCTCAAGTAGAAAAAGGAATGAGGCTAGCAAATGAAGCAAATGAAATCTTAGAGCAAATAAATACTCAAGCTGAAGATTCATTAGAAAAAGCAAGAGAAGTTGCACAATCAACACAAGAACAGCAAGATAGTATGCAACACATATCATCTGAAATGACAGATATTTCAACAGATTCCAAAAATACTTCAAAACTAATGGAAGATTCAACGAATGCAGCTAATAATCTACAAGACATTTCTAATCAACTCAAAAAACACATGGAATACTTTAAAATATAAAATTAAAAGGGTAAGAGGTTGTATAGCGTTGCATTAGTATTACTTGGTGCTGGGAAGAGTAGCAGATTTAAAGAAAGTCTGCAAGCCCCAAAAAAACAATGGCTTAGAATTGATGAGCTACCATTATGGCTAGTTGTAGCAAAAAATATTGCCACATACTACAATTTCAACGAAATGATAATTGTTGGATCTGATGATGAACTATTTTATATGCAAAAATTTTTAGATTCTTATAGCCTAAACTTCACTCTAATAGGTGGCGGAAGCACAAGACAAGAATCTTTGCAAAATGCAATAAGCACAATAAAGAGTGAATATATATTAGTAAGCGACATCGCAAGAAGCAATATTCCAAAAAATATATTTAATGAAATATTACAAAATATAGGAAAACACGATTGTGTTGTGCCATATTTACCTATAAATGATACTGCACAATACAATAATAAATATCTAAAAAGAGAGGATATAAAACTAATACAAACACCACAACTAAGTAAAACCTCAAAGCTAAAAGAAGCAATCAAACTTGGTTTATACACAGATGAAAGTAGTGCTATCCAAGCAAACAATGGTGAGATTCTATACATAAAAGGAGATAAACAATCTCACAAAATTACAACAATAGAAGATATACATAAATTAACACTAGAACCTCCTAGCAAAAAGATTCTTGTTGGGTTTGGAAGCGATATACATGCTCTAAGAGAGGGTAATGAAATAATCTTAGGTGGAATTAAAATACCATGTGAATTTGAAATAATTGCACATAGCGATGGAGATATTGTATTACATGCTGTTAGCGATGCTATATTAGGTGCTATTGGTGCTGGTGATATTGGAGAGTGGTTTAGTGATACCGACGAATCTTATAAAGATGCAGATTCTGCAATTTTATTAACCAAAATAGTCGAATTTAGTATAAATGTTGGATACAAGATAAGACAAGCGGATATAGTGATATTTGCTCAAAAACCAAAATTATCACAACACAAAAGAGATATGGAAAAAAATATAGCCAATCTCTTAAATGTACCACTAACACACATAAATATAAAAGCAACAACAACAGAAAAATTAGGCTTTATCGGCAGAGCTGAAGGCATATTGGTTCAATGTAATGTGGTATTGGAATATTTTGATTGGAAAAATCATCTAGGGGGTATCTATGAAGATTCTGATAATAGAAAATGAAGTTTATCTAGCACAAAGCATATCATCTAAGCTAAGCTATTTTGGGTTTAACTGCGAAGTAGCATCAAGCACAAAAGAGGCATTGCAGCACGATAAGGCGGATATAATTTTACTATCTACTAGCATATCAGGTCAAAACTTCTATCCTCTAATAGAAAACTTCAAAGATTCAATAATAATTTTAATGATACCTTATATAAATGATGACACAGTTACAAAACCACTAAAAGCTGGTGCTAGCGACTATATAGTAAAGCCATTTATGATTGATGAACTAATAAGAAAAATAGAACATTATTCATCATATAGACAATTACAAAATGAAATTGCATTTTATAGAGATTATTTTTGCAATTCTTTATTAAGTGCAAACTACACAATAAACACAAAAGTCTCATATCCGCTAATAATAAAAGGAATCTCACAAAAAATAATAGATATATGTGTAGTAAATTATGCAATCTTTAAAAAACTACCAATTAGCTTTATCTCTCTTTATAAAAACAAAAATTATGAACATGCTCTAAAGAATCTGCCAAGACAACGACTAACCTATGTTATAGGATTTGAAACACTAAAAAGAGAGGATAAAGAACAATGTATAAAAATGCTAAAAAATACTCCTGTAATTCTATCTTCACTTAGTGGCGATTTAGAAGGGTTTAGCAACATTTATGAAGTCCAAACAAACACAGAACAAGACTACCAAAACGATATATTAAGCGTAGACGAATACACAAAAACAATGATATTAAAATTTGAAGACAAATATACAGATACAGAGCTTAGCAAACGACTTGGTATGTCAAGAAAAAGCCTTTGGGAGAAAAGAAAAAAATATGGAATATCTAAAAAGAAATAAGTCTATTTTTATTGATAAAGAAGCAATTTTTGCACTATTATTGTGTCAAGAGGGATTGCTATATCCAGTAACACACTTAATGAATGAAGCTGAAATGAATGAAGTTGATAGCACTGGATTATACAAACAAAAAAGCTTTCCATTTTCGTTTATATTAGCACCATCTGGAAGAAGAAATGAAGAAGTAATAAAAAATGCAAAAGAAGGCGAAATTATCAACATAATATGCGAACGCAAAGTATATGGATACATAAAAACAAGTCAAACTTTCAAAATCAACAAGCAAGAAAGATTATTTAAAATCATGAGTGGCGATATATACTCACCCAAAGCAAAACAAATCCTGCATAGACTTGGTAATTATGCTATATGCGGGGATTATGAAATCATAATAAGCCAAGACGACATATTTCATGATAGAATCTCAAAATCAAAAATACCGCTACTAAAAAAATCCCTAAAAATAAAAAAAGCAACATCTATGGTGCTAAATGCATCACCAGTTACAAGAATCCATGAACAAATTTTTAGGCTAATCTTAGATAATAATGAATTATTAGTCTTAATGTTACTAAGAGAGCAAAATGAAGAATTCCTTGACTTTGAAATAAGAAAAAAATGCTTAGAATATGTAATAGAAAACTTCCTGCCAAAAAATAAAGTCCTAATAGTTCCACTTGATGATATATATCTATTTGCTGGTGCTCATGGCATTATATTAGAATCTATTATCTCTCAAAATATGGGTTGCGATAAAATAATGATAGGACAAAACTACCCAAACCTAACACTATATTATGACAATCAAAAAATACATTCTATTTTTGACACTGCTAAAGATATAAAGATAAAAGTAAAAATAGTTAATGAGTTTTTCTATTGCAATGAATGCTATGGGATAGTAAGCAATAAAACATGCCCACATGGACAACATCATCATATAACTTATGATTCTGGCTTTATACAAGGTATGCTAAAATCTGGGCTGATACCACCTACTTTACTAGTAAGAAAGGAGGTATCAGCTAAGATTCTAAGTCATATATTCCCCGATAGGTTTAGTTCGTTTATCAAAAAGTATAGTGCATTATTTGCAAATAGAGGAATCATAGAGGATATAAATGAAGAAGATTTCTATATCAAAATTGCAGATTTATACAAAATGGATAATTTAAACTAGGTAATAACAATGGAAAAGAACTTTTTTTTAGACTTTAAAGACAAAAATGACTTTATTAAAAAGTGCTATCTAACACTCTTTTTTAGTGGATTATCAAAAAAAGCACCCGGAACAATAGGGACGCTTGTAGCTATGCCATTTGGCTTTTTAGTTGGTTCATATTCGCTTAGCACATTATTTTTACTAGCTCTTTTGTTGGGTGTATTTGCAATTAGAATAATAGATTCCTATGAACAAAATGGATTATCACATGATAGAAAAGAAATTGTAATAGATGAATTAACAGGAGTATGGATTGCAATTTCAATGCTTGGGTTAAGCATCATATCATTATTTCTATCATTTATACTTTTTAGAATCTTTGATATATGGAAACCATCTATAATAAACAAAGTAGATAAAAATATAAAAGGTGGACTTGGCGTTGTAGGAGATGATTTATTGGCGGGTTTCTTTGCTGGACTACTTGGGCTTATAATCCTAAAAATCATAGAATATACAATCAATACAGATAGCTATCTGCTTAACCCATTAATCCTTTTTTAAAAATATTCTAAGCAGAATAAAAAATTCTATTAAAATCAAAATACCTATAAAAGACAAAAATAGCTTATTATTAAATGCAGTAAGCTTTATATAGTTTTGTGCATAAAGCTGATTACTAAGTGTGGCTAACTCTAATGTATTTAACAACCCATTATCTCCCTCTAATAGATATAGTAAATTTTGGTTTATTTGCAAAATAATGTTTGTATCATTTGCTATTAAAATCTTGTTTGCTTCTTCTAAAAATTCTGGGATTTTTAAAGATAGATTCCCGCTACCAAAGTAAATATCACTTAAGGTTGAGACTTCCTTTTTTGTAAGCACAACAGAAACAACAAAGTTTTGTAAAACTTCATGTATTGAATTTAACTGAATAATACAATCCCTAAGCTCCGATAATGCAATAAAATTATCTCTATGTAAGACTTGATTTGTAGCTATAACTTGAGATAGAAACACGATTCTTTGTGCTAGAATCCTCTGTTTGCCACTAATGTTTATATAATATGTCAATACATCTTGCTTTTTTGAAGTTGTAACAACTTGATTGTATTGAAACAAACACGCAACAATTGTAAACAACAATAATACTAATTGAAATAAAATTAATTTTTTTGAAAAAACCCCAACCAAATGAATATCCATTAATAAAATTTATGATTTTATCAAAGTTAAAAAGAATTATCAATATAATAGAGCATTTATGCAAAAGGGGTTATAAATGAATACAAAAAATCTCACATTAAAATTAATGACTTTGATTCTTGGTGCAATGTTTGTAGCATGTTCCAAGCCACCAAGTGTTTTACCAAATATAAAAGTAAATAAACAATGCGATAAACCAATTGTTGCATACAAAATGGGTAGTATCAAAAGTGGTGAGTATAATCAGCTAAATATTGATGAAAATGCTATAAAGACAATGCTAGAAAACACTCTATCTCAAAGCGGTTGTTTTGTATCAACTGATGTTTTAGGACATAATGGAGAGTATCTGTTAGAAGTAGTATATGGTAGCATAAACATAAAGTCAAATAGAGGAGACTGGCTACAATCAACTTCGCAAAATGCTGGGATAATCGAGTTACAGATGGCTTTTAGCAATCAAAATGAATTTAGAGTATTTAGCGGAAAAGCGACAATAGAAAATTCTAACAATCAATATTTTACACTAGGCAAAGAAGCAACACTACTCCCACAAGAAGTAAGACAAACTATTCTAAATGCAATAAATGCTGCAACAAACGAAGCTATTACAAATTTTAAGACAAACTAGCCAATTGGCTAGTTATAAGCTTGAATTAATTATCTCATAAATGCTAATTAATAATCCATCTACAAAAAATATTGACAATGAAACATATAGTGTTGCTATGCCAACCACTATCTTTAGTGGTAAAGTTGCATTTTGCAAGTAGATTCTTCCATCTTTTAATATAGGTTCTTTTAAAAACATATACACTATAAGTTTCAAATAATAATAAACAGCAATGGCACTATTTATAGCCATAATCAATGCTAGATAAATATAGCCTTGATTTATCACTGCACTCATTAGATATATTTTGCCCCAAAATATCGAAAAAGGTGGAATCCCAGCTAAAGACAACATAAAAAGACCAATAATAATAGCTGCCATAGGACATAGCTTAATTAAGCCAGAAAACTTATCATATGAGTGATCATATCTGCTATCCCATATTTGCTCTTTAGTTCTGCTAATCCATAGCATAGAAAAGATTCCTAAATTAGTAAAAAGAAATAAAATCCAATACGCAAAAAGTGCGCTATAAGATTGTGGATTGTTTATAAGGATAGCACTAAATGCAAATCCAGCGTGAGAAATAGAGCTATAAGCCAACATTCGCTTTACATCTTTTTGAATCAATGCAACTAAATTTGGCAAAGTAATTGTAATAACTACCAATGCATAAAAGACATTATGCACAAAAGGTATATCCATAAATATACTAAAGAATCTTAAAGCCACAACAAGAGCTGCAATCTTTGGAATTATCGACATAAATCCAGCCAAAAACGAATTTGAGCCTTCATATACATCAGGTGTCCATGTATGAAATGGCACAATAGATGACTTAAAGCCAATAGAAGCGATAAAAAAGACAATGCTTGCCAAAAGTATATTAGATGTCTGATAATCATTAGCTTCCATATACGACTTAACACCATATAACTCCAAATGTCCAGTAGAGGCATACAACAACATAGCACCAAAAGCAAAACAACCAGCCGACAATGCACCCATAGTGAAGTATTTAATAGCAGCCTCAAAAGCTGTCTGCCTATTATGCATAGCTATAAGGGTATATAATACTAAAGATGCAGTCTCTAATCCCAAGAAAATAACCATCAAATGATCGCTACTAACCATAAACTGGAAACCAGCACACATAAATAAAAACAAAGCATAATATTCAGGATACTGAAACTCATGGAATCTATTGTAGCTAAGGGTTAGTGGCACAAATAAAATAGCACCTATTAGTATTATAAACTGCGATACAAGAGAGATTCCATCTACTAAAATAAGGTCAAAAAATGCCCTACTCTCCCAATGATGAGAAAATGCTATCAAATAACCAAAATCTAAAAATAAAAATAAAATAGTAAGCATTGTATACATTTGTTTATTATTTTTTTTGATACACATATCTGCTATTAGAATAATAATAGCTCCAATAATTGCAATAAGCATAGGCACTATGCTAAAAAAATTCAAACTCTCAAAAGAAATACTAAAACTCTCTAGCATACTATTCTCCTTCCAACTCTGATTCAATACCAAAGAAATCTAGCGTTTCTTGTTTGACAGATTTATAATGCATTATAGATAATGTATTTTCAATACCCTTATTAATAGGTTCTAAAATCGGCTTTGGATACACACCAAGCCATATAACCACTATTACAAGAGGCAATAAAGCAGTCCATTCTCTACCATCTATATCACTTAGCTTAGCATTTTTAAAATCTAACTCGCCATAAAAAACTTTTCTATATAAATTAAGCATATAAATAGCACCAACAATAATACTAATTCCTGCAATACCAGCCATAATTGGAGCAACCTCAAAGAATCCTAAAAGAGACAAAAACTCTCCAACAAACCCCATAGTAAGAGGCAATCCAGCAGAAGCCATCATCATAAGCCCAAAAATCGCAGAATAATTAGGCATAACTTTAGCTATACCTCCAAATTCATCAATTTGTTTTGTGTGCTTTCTCTCATAAATCATACCCACAAGCATAAATAGTGCTCCACTAATAATCCCATGACTTAGCATAAAAAACACAGAACCCGATAAGCCCTCAACATTGAGCGAAAAAATACCAATCATAATAACACCCATATGAGAAATAGAGCTATAAGCAATTACTTGTTTTATATCATTTTGTATAAATGCAACTAATGCACCATAAATAATCATAATCAATGACAAAACTGCGATAGGTATTAAAAAATAAACACTAGCATCAGGAAATAAAGGCAGAGAAAATCTAACAAACCCATAAGTCCCCATTTTCAAAAGCACAGCTGCAAGTATTATGGAACCTATCGTAGGGGCTTGACCATGTGCATATGGTAGCCAAGTATGAAATGGAAACATAGGGACTTTCACAGCCAACCCACAGAAAAAGGCTAAAAATAACCATATTTGAATCTCAAATGGAATAGGAACAGAGTTATACCAATCAATAAGAGAGAAGCTCCAAATGCCAGTCTCAACAAAATAATAATAAGCAAGATACAAGATTCCAACAAGCATAATAATAGAACCAACAAATGTGTATAAGAAAAATTTAACTGCAGCATAGATTCTGCTACCACTACCCCAAGCACCTATTATATATAGCATAGGCACTAATGATAACTCCCAAAAAATATAAAACAAAATCATATCTAAAGCACAAAAAACACCAATCATTATACTTAAAAGACACAATAAAGAAATAATCAACTTTTTTGTCTCATTTTGTTCATTTAAATATATAAACCCAACAAAAGCAATAAACGAAGAGAGGATAACCAAAAATAACGATACTCCATCAACACCCACAATGTAATTAATACCAAAATCAGACACTAGTGGAAAGGAAGCAATAAATTGATAATCATAAGCTTGTGTATCAAATAAAAACCACAACAAACAAGTTAGTGCTAACTCGATACCGCTAATTACGATAGCATAAGTCTTTAGATTCTCCTTTATACCTATTGCAAAAATAGCCCCTAAAAGAGGAAAAAATATTATCAAGCTTAAAATAAATTCCATGACGTTGCCCCTACACAAAAATCAATAGCAATAGCAATACTACACCAAAAAACATAACTCGTAACATTTTTGATAAATTGCCACTTTGAATCACTCTTAGTCTATTTCCACTACCATTTAATATATTTGCGATTAAATCAACTACAAAATCAATTGTTTTTTGTTCTATATAAACCCAAACAACCTTAGAGATTCGCATATAGTTATTTATAAATAATTTCTCATATAGCAAAGGTACATAATATTCATTGCGTAGCAATTTATAAATAAATGTATTCTCCAAAGACTTAGAGAATCCTCCATTTTTATACTTAAAAACAGCAAATAAAATACCGCATAGCACAACACATGTAGTAAGTGCGATTAGTTTTAAAATGGTAGCAATTGTCAAATGGCTACTAAAATCAGGTAAAACTTGCAATACAAAATGATGAAAATAAGATTCGCTAAAACCAGCAAACACTGCTAAAAATCCTAAAGGTATCATTGCATAAAGCATGTAATTATAAGCTTCATGTGGGTGTTCATTGTGTTTTTTCTCACCAAAGAATACGAGCATAATAAGTCTAAAGCTATAAAATGCAGTCAAAAACGCACCAAGCAACAATGCACCCCATAATACATAATATCCACTTCCAAATGTGGCTTCTAATATCTTATCTTTTGAGAAAAACCCAGCAAACGGATACACACCAGCAAGAGCAATGGAAGCTAAAATCATTAAAACAGCCGTAATCTTAAGAGGCTTATATAAAGCACCCATTTTGGTAATATCTAGCTTATCATTCATTGCATGCATTACATTTCCGGCACCCAAGAATAATAATGACTTAAAAAACGCATGTGTAGCTAAATGAAATAATGCTATCCAGTATGCACCAAGTCCAGCAGCCACAAACATATATCCAAGTTGAGATAGAGTAGAATAAGCAATAATTCTTTTTAGATCCTTATTTACAAGTGCCATACATGCAGCAAATATGGCTACAAATGCACCCAAGAAAGCTATAAATACACTGAATTCTGGTATCAAAGAATAAATTGGATTCGCCCTAATTACCAAATATACACCAGCAGTAACCATTGTTGCAGCATGGATTAATGCTGATACCGGCGTAGGCCCCTCCATAGCATCTGCAAGCCAAGTATGAAGTGGGAATTGAGCACTCTTACCCATAGCACCAATAAATAATAAAATACCAATTGCAACTAATAATTCTTTTGGTGCTTCAAAAACATAGCTAAACACAAATTCATACTTCAAGCTACCAAACACCCAATATATCAAAAAGATTCCAAGAAGCATTCCTAAATCAGCAATTCTATTCATAATAAATGCTTCATTAGCAGCAAAAGACGCGGAATCTTTATGATACCAAAATCCTATTAACATCCAAGAGCATAATCCAACACCTTCCCAGCCTATAAATAATCCAGCAAAATTATCGCTTAAAACCAAAATAAGCATAGAAAACACAAATGCACTCAAATATACAAAAAACCTATTAAAGCTCTCATCATGGCTCATATAACCAATTGCATACACATGCACACAAAAAGATACCAAAGTAACAACAAATGCCATAGTAGCACTAACAGGATCAACCAAGAATCCAAAAGGTATATGCAAACTGCCAACAACAATCCAATCCATAAGCTCGATGGACAAGATTCCGCCCTGATAAGTATAAACAAGAAGTAAAGTAGAAGCAAATAATGAAATACCAACCATCAATGAAGCAAAGATTCCAACACTCACAAACTTGCTCTTAGAAGAAAATGGAATTCCAAAAACAGATCCAATTAATGGAGCAAAAAATGCAGTATAAAATATAAGTTCCATCATCAGCCTTTCATTGTTTGTAATTTATCCAAATCTAACGAATGATATTTTTTATACCACAATATTAAAAGCCCAATACCCAAAGCAACCTCACTAGCTGCAATAGCAATGATAAAAAATGCAAAAATTTGTCCTTGCAAATCATTTAAATAATATCCAACAGCAGCAAACCCAATACTTGCAGCACTAAGGACAATCTCGGTAGAAAAAAATAACATCAACAAATTTTTACGCTTCAAAATACCAAAAACACCTATTGCAAACATAAGTGCAGACAAAATCAAATAATGATTTAAAGTTATCATTTTGCTTCCTTTGTGTTGGAGTTTTCATTGATATTCATTTCTTTTTCACCAAGAGTTAGAGAATATTTCATGCCATTACTTGCCAAAATAATTCCAGCAATCATCGCTACAAGTAGCATTATTGCAGCAATCTCAAAAGGTATTAAGAATTTTGTAAATAAAACATAACCTATCATTTGCACATTACCAACTCCATCTTTTGGTGGTAATTGAGGTTGCATTTGAAGTAAGTTTTCGCTTATAATAGGTGCAACTAAAATTACAACCAACAAAATAGCACCAATACCACTTAGCAAAAATAATATTTTTGAATTTTCAACCTTCTCATTTTGTAGGTTTTGAGTATCAAAAAACATCATAGCAAATGCATACAACGCAATTACAGCACCAGTATAAACAACTATCTGTATAACACCTAAAAATTCAGCCCCAAGCAAAAAGAAAAATGCAGATACAAATATCATTCCTGCCGCTAGTGAGCTTAATGCATATAAGATATTATTTGTAGTTACGACAATTAAAAACATAGCCAAACTTAAACCACAAAAAGTATAAAATGCTATTGCCTCAAACATCTTGTTTTACCCCACTTTCATCAGCTTTACTTTCTTCTTTGGTTAAATACATAAGAGGGGTTTGCTTTATTTTCAAATCCGCATCATAGCTAACGCTACCAACACCTTCATATTCACAATCATTACCGCTTAATACCTTGTCAATAGGAGTCAACATGTCTTGCTTTAAAGAAAAAGAAGCCCTCTGCTCACTTGCATTTTCATACCTATTGCCATGGACAATAGCAAGTTCAGGACATACTTCAGCACATAATCCACAATAAATACATCTTCCAAAATTAATTGTATATTCCGTTACCTTCTTTCGTTTATCTTCTCCATATCTAGTTTCCATTCTTATGCAGTTGGCTACGCATATTTTTTCACACAGCCCACAACCAATACATCTCTCATTACCACTATCAAGCAATCTTTTTAACTCATGCACAGCTCTATATCTAGGGCTTAGCGGTAATTTTTCTAACGGATATTGCACAGTATGAATCTTAGAGCTACAAAACTCCTTAAAAACAAGCCACAATCCAACAAACATTTCTCCACTTAAAGCACGATTCCAAAATTGAACAAACTTTTGAGCATTGCTTTTAGGAGTAGTTTCATCAACAATTTTTATATACGCCATTAATTACCTCCTAAATTTACAAAACCAGTAACTAGAACATTTAATAACGCCAATGGGAATAAAACTCTCCAACAAAGTCCCATTAGCTGATCTGGTCTTACATGAGGATATGCAGCCCTAGCCCACATAAACAAAAATATAAAAAACATAACCTTTAAAACAATAGCGATTCCACCCGGTATAAATCCCAACGGATTAAATCCACCCAAAAATAAAATTGATACCAAAAATGACAATGAAATCATACTTGCATATTCACCTATAAAAAACATACCCCATCTCATACCAGAGTATTCAGTAGCAAATCCAGCCACAACTTCAGCTTCATGCTCCAATAAGTCAAATGGAGTTCTATTTAACTCTGCATAACCAGCAAACAAAAATAATAAAAATGCTATAGGTTGCGAAAAAATAAGCCAGCTAGCTATACCACCTGATTGATAATTATTAATATCAATTAACGATAGAGAACCAACAAGAATAATTGGTGCTAAGAGAGACAACCCAGATACTACTTCAAAACTAAGCAATTGCACAGCAGCCCTTGCAGCACCTAAAATTGAATACTTACTATTTGCACTAATCCCAGCTAAAAGAGGTCCATAAATACCAGCAGCACCAACCCCAAGCACAAACAAGATTCCAACATTAATATCAGAAATGATAGGTCTTATCACCATGCCAAATGCTTCAAACTCGGGGAAAAATGGTATAGGTGCCATAGCTATAAATGCAGTAGCAGCAGTAATTACAGGCGCAATTCTAAATATAATCTCATTAGCACCGCTTGGAACAATATCTTCTTTTGTAAATAGTTTAATACCATCAGCTAGAATCTGCAATACTCCAAATGGACCTACTAAATTCGGTCCAATTCTTCGTTGAAATTTAGCCAAGATTCGCCTCTCAACATAAGTAGCAAATCCAGCCAATGCAGAAAAAACAAGCACAACTAATAATATTTTAATAAGCGTTTCAATTACATAAAGTGTCATTTTGCAACCTTTATATCAACTTTAGCATATCTGAAATTACCAATTATGCTATACATATCAAACTCACAATTACCAAGTGCTACATACTCTCCTTCCATACCATTATCTATTATTACCTTTGTCTCTATACTACTAGAATCCATAAAAGAAACAACAACCCTATCATCTTGAGCTAAGTTTAGTTTGGTGGCTAAAGTTGCAGATAATTGAAGTCCATTTTTTGATTTTATTAGAGATGACCTAAGTGTTTGTTTTGAAAAATGAGCAACAGGATTTCTAACATACAAATTAAATTCTTCTAATGGTTCTAAAGTAACACTATCAATTTCTATATCACTTTTAGATATACAAAGTTCTAATAAATATCCGCGAATCTCTTTACCATTATTTAAAAATCCATACTTCAAATCATCATACATAATTTCTTTAAAGCCTTTATATGTAGGCAATATCTGCGTATAATCAATAGTATGCTCCAAATTTGTCCCAAGCATTTTAGCTATATCATTTAACTCGTAACCATAATAAGGGGTAGCAGGACTAAAAGGCACAACCCGTTTATTCACATTCACAAAAGTCCCTTCCTGCTCATTCAAATAAGGCATAAGTAAATTAGCAGAATGTGTCCCTATTGTGTAGCTACCTGTAGTGTTATAGCCTATGCTATAACCTTCACTAGTTCTATCCAAACTACATAGTAAAGAGATTCCAATAGCATTTGTAGTAGGCGGAAGTAACATAATTTTAACTTCAGAATACTCTTCAATCAATCCAAGAATCTTGGCTATATTGCTTGAGTTTTTAGTGCCATATACATCAAACCCAACAACAAGCACAGGATTTTTTGCCTTTTGCATAGAAACCTTTAATACTTCAAAAGCCTCTAACATACTATCTGAACAATACTCTAATAACTTACTTGATTTTACATCTATAATTTCTTTGTGTTTTACAACTTCATCTTTTTCTTCAAATTTGACTTCCCCACTTTCATCTAGCACTTCCTTGCCATTCTCGTCTAATATAGGAACTTTTATTTTATTTACAACTTCTTTTTCTGTCTCTTTTTTTATTGTGATTTCATATTTTGCTATTTCTGCTTTTAGAGAATCTATCCATTTATCTTGCGGTATTAGCACACTTGCCAAAAGCAATACAAATGCCTCTTCACTTTGAGGCTTATAGATGCCCTCTATTAGATTCGTAGCCTTTACAAAAGAATTAGCAACACAATCACTCATAGTATGAAAATAAGCCAACATAGCACCTTTATTTTGCTTTAGTGCATTATTTATACTATGCGTAATCACTGGCATATCATAGCTCATAGCCCCGCCAAAGCACATTACAAAAGAGCTAGAAACTATATCCTCCTCTGTTGCACTACCAAAGTTACCGCACACCAAACTAAAATTATGTATAAATTCTTTAAAATCCCACACTTCATCACATACTAACTTATACCCATGCTTTTCTTTTAGGCTTTGAAGTATCATTGCCTCTTCATTGCTTATGTTTCCTAAGAATCTGATGCTTTGTGCTTCTTTAAAGGCAGCTATTGTCGCATTAAAGGCAACTACATTTTTTTGCACATTTTGATTATTAGTCTCAAATGCTAATCTGCCAGCTGGACATAGTGTAGAAAAATTCCAATCACTGCTTACCCTATATACCTTCTTTTCTTTACCGCCTATTTTACTTTGCTTTACCTCATAAGTGATAGCACATCCATTAGCACAATGTGTGCAACTACTAGGAATTTTTTTCAATTCCCACGCATTTGAAGTATATTGGAAGTGAGCAATGCTTAAAGCACCAACAGGACACACGCTAGAGCACTCCCCACAATCTCCACAATCACCTAACCCACTAGGACCTATTAGGGATTTTTTGAACTTAGTCCATACGCCAAAGGCATCTTTTGGCATAGTATCTTTATATTCTTTTGATGGCATATCTCCATCTCTCTTAATTGTTTTTATATATGATTTTCCTATTTTATCTTTACACACAGTAACGCATCTCTCACACACTATGCACAAATTTGGGTCATATACAGTTGCACCCCATGAGTTAAATTCCTTATAATCATCTTTTAGTGCATATTCTTGCGTATTTACGCCAACATAATGCGTGTAATTTTGTAATTCACACTCACCACTTTTATCACATACACCACATTGCAAAGGGTGATTTACATCATAGGCTTGCATTATGGCTTTTCTTTCTAACTCTATCTCCTCTGTATGGACAACAACATTCATGCCATCTTTGACTTTTGCATTACAAGCATATACTCTCTTGCCATCTGCTTCTACCATACACATCTTACATGCTAGAGTTGGAGAGCAACAGGAGAGATAGCAAATAGCAGGGATAAAAATATTATTTGCCCTAGCTACATTTAATATACTCTTACCATCATCGCACAATACTTCGCAACCATCGATTATTACTTTTATCTTCTCCATTTGCTACCTTTTTATAGTTGTTTTGTAATAGCAAGATTCAAACTTAATATCAGAAAATAACATACCTATTAATCCTTTTAACTTAGGATTTAGCACGAATTTAACCTTTAATTCTTTAGTATCCATATTTAAAGAAATCATATCTCCATTAGTTACCTTACCAACCAAAGCAAACTGATTTGAGCCTTCAAGCCTCATTTTATCATCATATCTTATATAAGCTACCAACCCATTAATATCATCTTGTATTTCTGTTATTTCATCGATTGTTTGCTCATTATTATTTGCTTTTTTAGAATCCAAAAAAGCAACATCAAAATTCTCTTCACTCAAAATAAAATTAAATGCCCTAATAATATTATCTGCAACATTGCTTTTATAAATATCGCTTCCAAGTATAATTAAGCTGTTTTTACCATTAGTGCTTAGTGATATTTGCTCTAACTCCTCTTCAGATAGATTTGATTCAGAAGACAGATAGCCTATATCCAAACTTGCATACTTAGTCTTAAATGTAGGACTTAAGAAATAAGCCAATAAACAAGCAACATACTCATCATATAAAACCTCATAAGAAAAATGAGTTATATTTGGGTGATAGTCAAAATTTATAGGGCTTATTAGAAAAATATTCTTATCAAAAGACTTTATATTTGGGAATCTATTATAAAAATCATCTATAAATCCGCCAAATAAAATTAAATTATCATAATTTGAAATTTCTGGTGATTCTTTAATCATTTCAGCCTCTTTACAACTATTGTCCAATCAACTTCGTTGAATCTCAAAGAATTCATAAGCATAGCACCACAACTCTCAACTACATCTGCACTACTTTGAACCTTAGAAAAATCAATAACTTCAAACAAAAAGATTCCAACCTCTCCAATATCTAAGTCATTGTTAATGGCATCTTTTAATCTACCTTCAAAATCATTTTTTAAATGTCTCAAATCAATTCGCTTCATCTATCTATTTCCCCAAAAACTATATTTGTATTACCAATAATAGTTACAACATCTGCTAAATAATGACCGGGCAATAAATCCTGCAAAACTCCAGTATGAAAGAAGCTTGGTGTTCTCATTTTTAGTCTATATGGATATGGCTCACCTTCTGATTTGATAAAAAATCCAAGCTCACCTTTTGGAGATTCCGTTGGGACATATATCTCTCCTATAGGCGGACGCATACCTTGAGTTACAAGCACAAAATGTTGCATCAAAGAATAATTTTGAGTCATTATTTGCTCTTTTGGCGCTGAAAAATACCTAGTATCCTCACACATCAAAAGACTATCTGTATCTTTATATTTTTCTATTAGTTGATATAAGATTCTAATGCTCTGTCTCATCTCCTCCATATATAATAAATATCTCCCATAGCTATCATTACTAGCACTAATTGGCACATCAAATTCTAGCTCATCATACAATTCATATGGCTCTTCTTTTCTTATATCCCATTCTATACCACTACCTCTTAGCATAACACCGCTTAGACCCCAACTTTTAGCCATTTGCGGAGTTACAATCCCTACATTTTCTAAACGCATTCTCCATATACGATTTTCACTCAATATCCCCTCATATAGCTCAATCCTACTTGGTAATTCATCTAAAAATGCCTTTAATTTATCGCACCAACTAGGAGGTAAGTCAAGTGGCACACCACCTATTCTAACACTAGAATGCGTAAGTCTAGCACCACAATAGTCTTCTATTAAGTCAATAGCAAATTCTCTTTCTCTAAAACAATAAAGAAAAATACTCATAGCACCAACATCAAGTGCGTGTGTAGCAAGCCAAAATAAATGAGAAATGATTCTATTTAATTCCAAAAGCATAGTTCTTATAACCTTAGCCCTTCTTGGAACTTCAACTCCAAGCAATCTCTCAACACTTAAAGCAAAGGCATAATTATTTGAACTAGCAGCAATATAATCCATTCTATCTGTTGTTGGCAAAAACTCATTATAAATCATATTTTCAGCCATTTTTTCCATACCACGATGCAAGTATCCAACATCTGGAGTAGCTTTAATTACCTTCTCGCCTTCTAGCTCTAAAATAAGCCTTAATTGACCATGAGCACTTGGGTGTTGCGGTCCAAAGTTTAGCACCATAGCATTATCGCTAATCCTATCAAAAGCAATATTTTCATAAAACGGCATTAATTTGTTTGGTTGTTGCATTTTATTTCCTCTTGTCTAATTGCTTTTGATTATTTATTGTTAGCTTTGTTACAAACAACACGCCATCTTCTTCTTGATACATAATTGGTTTTTTTACTTCATTATCTTTATCTATCACTTCGCCATATTTAACCTCATAACCAAGCCTTGAAAAACGAGTGCTATCATATCTATCTACCCTTGCAGAATCTCTTTGTTCTTCACCTACAACCTCTCTATATTCTCTGCCAAAAATAGTATCAACCTCATACCATCTAGCACTCTCATCGCCTTGCAGAGGATAGCTTTTTAACAATGGATGTCCAACCCAATCATCAGGCATCAAAATCCTCTTTGGATATGGGTGGTGCAAAGGCATGATTCCAAACATATCATACATTTCCCTCTCACTCCAATTAGCACTGCTAAAAATGGAGCTAACTGATTCTATTTCTTCATTTTCTTTCAAAAATGTCTTAACTCTTAGTCTTCTTTTATGTGTAAAAGATAGCAACTGATAAAAAATCTCAAATCCACCATCTCTCTCTAAATAATCAATAGCACTCATCTCGCTTAATGTTTCATAGCCATTTGCTTTTATTATTTTTAATGCTTCAACTATATTATCCTTGCCAATCCACACAACACAAGTATCACGCTCGATATAAGTTTCACATACAAATCCTTCTAAATCCCTAATAACTTGCAAGTCAATTTCGTTGCTAACTTCATATCTAGGCACTCTAGGAGAAACATAGAATCTATCTTTGTAATATACCTCTTTTTGTGCATTTGCCTTTGGTTTATATTCTCTCACTTATATCCTCCCTAGATAAGTCGTTTTGGTTCTATCTTACGCGATGATTTTTGTTTTCTTATTTTTTGTTGCAACACCATTAAAGCATACTGCAAAGTCTCTGGTCTAGGAGAACACCCCGGAAGATAAATATCAACTGGAATAATCCTATCTACACCTTGAACCGTTGCATAAGTATTAAACATACCACCAGTATTTGCACAACTACCCATTGATATGACCCATTTTGGCTCTGGCATTTGATCATATAGTCGCCTTACAAATTGTGCATGTTTTTTAGTAACCGTCCCTGCAACAATCATAACATCACTCTGTCTAGGACTCGCTCTAAAAATAGTCCCAAACCTATCAAAGTCATACCTTGAAGCACCTGTTGCCATCATCTCAATAGCGCAACATGCAAGACCATAAGTCATAGCCCATAATGAATTACTTCTGCCCCAATTTACAAGCTTATCAACACTTGTAAGCATTATTGGAAGACCAGAATCTTTTAGATATTTTACTTCATGCTCTGCCATTGTAGCGCCCCTTTTCTCCATGCATATATAAAGCCTAAAAATAATAAGAAAACAAACAAAATCATCTCAATAAAACCAAACATACCAAGAATCTTAAAATCAACAGCCCACGGAAACATAAAAATAACTTCTACATCAAATAATATAAACAGCAAAGCCATTAAATAAAATTGTGATGAGATTCTATTTGGTTGTTTTGTCGGAGCTAGACCGCATTCATACGGAGCTAGTTTTAACTTTTGAGTGTTTTTGTTTGCTAAACTTTTTCCAACAAACCTAGAAAGAAATGTAGTTGCCAAAAAAGCAACAAATGTGAATATAAAAATTGCAAAGATTCCAAAATATGGGTGAGCGACATCCATATGAGACATGATATCTCCTTAACAAGCTTTGATAAAAATTATTACTTAATCTTATCAAACTTTTCTTAAAAATTATAAAGAAGTTTTTTGCTTTAGAGATAAAAGCCTTTATTTTTAGACATTTTCTAATTTCATTAAAGTAAAAAAGTTAAATTTACTATTACTTTTTGTATCAAATTTATATAGAAATATTATTTTTTTAAAATATTATCTATATTGTTTGATACATCTCCATAATACACAATATCCTCTGCTTTTAATTTATCATTTTGTAATATCTCTGGAATCTCACCAATATCTATATTTTCTCGCATTTTTTGTAATTCTTGCTCACTATATGAATACATCATCTGTGCAGATATTACGCCTTTTAGGCTTTCTACTTGTTTTAGTATTTTTATTTCTTCATCTATGCTAGAAGACTCCATTGTTATTACTATCTTTCCATTATCATCTTTGTAATGCCACTCTACGCTTTCTATATTATTTAACTCTTCACATAGTCTATCAACATCACTAGCCATGCACATTACAACAACACTTGAAACACTAAAATTATCACTAGACATATTAATTCCTTGTTATTATTGAAACTATGTTTATATACGAAATTTCTTATCATATTTGCTCTTTGCCTTATTATAACTAATATCAATAAATTCTAAAAATTCATAAAACTTCTCTTTGTTTGGAGAGTTTATACATATCCAATACAAATAAGCATATATAGGATGAGGCATGATTATATTTAAACATTCAAACTTTATATCACAACCAATTTTTACATATTCTCCTCTCTTAGGTCTAGATGGCTTTTTGCCAAATAATCGTTCGTAACAAATATAATCTATACTACAACTTAACCTATATATACCTTCTCTATTTAATTTAGATATATTGTCATTTGGACCATCAGTTTCTTTAATAGTGCAAAAATAGACACCATTTTTAAAATAATTGTGTGGATTATAAAACAAAGCTTTTTCTCCATAAATTTCTCTTAAAACAATGCCACTATATTTATCTTGCAATATGTTAATTATTTCTTCTATCTGCATTTATTTATCAAGTTTCCAAAATAAAATATCTTTTCCATCTTCTGTGCTAATAATTTTATTATCGCTAACAAAAAAGATAGAGTTTAATACATTAGTATGTCCTTGTAATACCACAATCTCCTTTTTATCCAAAAAAGAAAACACAGCTATATCACTTGATTCGTTTTTCATATATGCGCCATATTTTCCATTTTTGCTAATGCCTACACTATATACCAAAAAATCAGTTTGTATAAAATCATACTCTCTACCTTTGTAGATTCCAGCTTTTCTATCTTGCCCTGCGGTAATTATAATCTCATTATCAGATATTAATGCCCTATATACATTATCCTTATTTGCACCTTCAAAGGTAGTTATTATCTCTCCATTTTTTACATCTCCATAATACACAATACCAGATTCACAAGACAATACATATTTGTCTTTATTTTCGTTTAAAGAAAAGTCAGAAAAACTAGCACTTGATATTTGCTTTTTATATTTAAACTCATCATCTTTTAGACTATAGAGCATAATTTCATTACTAGCTAATGCAATAAAGATTGAATCTTTATTAACAAAAGCAGCCTTTTTTATATTCAAAGCTTCGTGGTTTTTTAGGATATTTTCTATCGCACCATCTTTAATGATAAGAAGATTCTTCCCACCATAATCTCCCTCGCTTAAGACAAGCATGGAATCATAAAATACATCTACAAAAAATACTCTAGGATAAGAATCGCCAAAATAAGTCTTTACCTTAGGGAGTTGCATTAATCTTTTTGATTCTATTTTAAAAAATTCATCATCAAAGAAAATCTCTATTACTTCGCCAAAATCACTACCAACAAGTAGCTTATTCTTCACAACATTTGAGCTTACTAAATTGTTATCTAAACTAACCTTTTTATAAGGTTCTATCGCCAATAAAGATACACAAGCTAACATAACATACATAAAGATTCTAAGCATGTATTTCCTCCAATACTATCGCATTAGTTGGACACACGCTAATGCAAAACCCACACGATACACACTCATTATTTATTTTAGGATAAAACATACCTAAAAACTCTATTGCACCTTTATTTCCCATTTGACTAACACACATATCTTTGCATGTATAACACATAGTTTTATTATATGCTAAACAATTTAGTTCATCTATTTTTACCATAAAGTTAAAGTTGGCTTCACAATCTTCAAGCAAAACACCACTAGGACAAGCACTAGCACACTTACCACACAACAAACAACCATTAACACCAAAGTCAATGTATGAAATCTTTCCGTTATGCTTTAATACTCCAATACCACCAACACTCTGAAGTTCTAGAGCACAAGCACTAATACACTCACCTTGACATGAATTACAACTAGAAAACAATTCTCTATCTTGATTATAAGGAGGTAATGGGACAAAACTCTGCCCCTCTTTACTTCCTTTAAAGATTCCTCTTAAGAATTCTCTCCTACTAGCCACTAATTAACACCTTCATTTAGAACATCTAATAAATTAGATTTTTTATTTGAATCAGCTTCTCTAAAATTAGGCATAAATTTATTACCAACTAAAGGTTGTGCATTAACTTGAGTTGCATGACAAGCAACACAATTAAATCTACTCTCGTCCATAGCACCCTTTAAATCTACATTTTCTCTAAAGCTATAAAAATGTGATTTTGGCATAGGAGTAGCATTTACAGCCTCTGCAATATCTGGCAAATGACATGATGTGCAAGAATTGTTCTCCTTTGTTATAGGTAACATATCATCTAAATTATGTGGAATCATAGGTGGTGCATTTTCAAATGCTCTATCAATTAGAGTAGATTCTCCTGCTGCTTTAAGATTATAATCATAGGCTTTAATTGCAGAATCTTCACTAAAAAGTGAGCTTTTTCGCAAACCAATATCATTATCACTAACACCACCTACACTACAACCAACAAAGATAAGCATAGATAAAAAAATACTAATTTTCATAACTTTCATTACTTCTCCTTTATAATACTAAATTCCAAAGCGTTATCACCGCAAACCTCTATACACCTACCACATAATATGCACTCTCCACTAGTTACTCTTCCGCTATGATGAGTAATTAAGTCTAGAACTTGATTTTCAGGACATATATTTTTGCATTCCATACATTTTGTACAAGATTCTAAATCATACTTAACCCTTAAAATAGAAAATTTAGAAACAAGAGAATAAAAAGCCCCAAGAGGACAAACATGTCCACAAAAACCATGCTTTATAGCTATATCAAACAAAAATACAGACAAAACTATAAAGCCACCAAATCCAATACCAAAGACTAGACCTCTGTGAATATGAGTAATTGGACTAATATTCTCAAAAGCTGGGATACCAAATATAAATGACAGCACTAATGATAAACCAAAAACAACATACCTAGTATTTCTGCTAATCACAAAAAGAGAACCACGAATTTTTAGAGTTTTTCTAACAAAAGACGCAAGATCGCTAATTAGATTCATAGGACACACAAAAGAACAAAATGCTCTGCCAAAAAAGATTCCATAAAACAAAATTATAATAAGACCACCTAGAAGTGAATTTAAGCCAACTATAGCACCGCTAAAGAATAATTGCAAAAGCGCAAAAGGATCACTAAGGGGTATAGTCTCAAACAACAAAGACCCACTTAAATTACCTTGCAAAATCTTAACCCCATAATAGCTACCAAGCATATATAAAGATAAAATCAAGCACTGAATGAATCTTCGTAAAATTAAAAATCTATATTTTCTCATCTAAAACTCCCCATTTAGATAACTCTCTACACCTTTTGTATTTTCTTTTAGATTCTTAGTCTTTGCATCTTTTAGTCTTGCTTCATCGCCACTATCCCAGCCTTTAATATAATTCGTCCCAACTTCTCCTAGCACCATATCTCTAGGCATAACAATAATTGCTGCTTTTTTGGTAATACATGCCTTCTCACACTTACCACAGCCAGTGCATACTTCACTATCAACAACAGGCAGCAAATATGAATGCTTCCCTGTTCTGTCATTTCTTTTATATTCTAGCTTTATTGCCTCACCAATTAATGGACATGCTCTATAACATGCATCACATTGGATTCCCCAATAAGCTACACAATTTTGATTATCAACTATTGCAACACCCATTCTTGCTTTGTTAATATCCAAAGAATCTCCACTCAAAACCAAATTCTTATCCAAAGCATTTGTCGGACATATAGGCACACAAGGTATATCGCTACACATCTCACATGGAATATCCCTAGGTATAAAATAAGGCGTTCCAACAGGAATTTTGCTACCAGCACTAGCCAACTTTAGCGTATCAAATGGACAAGCTTCAACGCAAAGACCACATCTAATGCAATGCCTCAAAAACTCATCTTCATCTAGTGCAGCAGGTGGTCGCAAAATAAACTCATTCGCTCTTGTGCCTGTTAAAAACGCGCCCCAAATAATACCACCCACACTAGCTAAAGCCATTGCTTTTGAGCTTGTAAGCAAGAAATTCCTTCTTTGATTATCCATATTAACTATGCCTTATATATTTTTACCGCACACTTTTTGAAATCTGTCTGCTTAGAAATAGGACAAGTAGCATCTAAACAAACCTTATTTATATATACTTTCTCATCAAACCAAGGCACATAAACAAGCCCCAAAGGTGGTCTATTTCTACCTCTAGTATCAACTCTAGCTTTAACTTTACCTCTTCTTGATTCAACCCATACTGCATCATTTTGCTTTACGCCAAGCTTGTTTGCATCTTCTGGATTCATATAGCACAATGCTTCAGGCACAGCACGATAAAGTTCAGGCACTCTCATAGTCATAGTTCCACTATGCCAATGCTCCAACACCCTACCAGTGCTTAACCAGAATGGATACTCATCATTTGGCATTTCTGGTGGATCCATATAAGGGCGGAAGAATATTTTTGCCTTATTTTTTAGAGAATATTTCTTATCTGTTTTTGGTGAGATTAAATCCCCTCTTGGAAGTTCTTTGCCAAAATCACCATAGAATGCAAATTCTCCATTATTTGCTTTTCTTGCATAGAAATCATATTTGGAGTTGAATCTCCATTGAGTTTCTTTGCCATCTACAACAGGCCATCTTAGTCCTCTAACCCTATGATATGTATCAAAGTCAGCCAAATCATGTCCATGACCTACGCCAAACTTCCTATATTCTTCCCAAAGATATTTCTGAACAAAGAATCCATAACCATTAAACACCTCACCATCACTACCGACCACAGCTCTTTTATCGCCAAAAACTTCAGAGTTTAACTCTTTATCTAGCATTGCATCTTTTGTGCTATATGATAGTGCTTCTTTATTTGCAAACAATACTTCAAACAAAGTAGAATCTTCGCTATATCCCATAGCTTTAGCCTTGTCTAAAACGCTAGGTAATGTTAGTTTGTCATTTACTTTTTTCTCACCCCAAACTTCTTTTAGTGTAAATCTCTTAGAGAATTCCAAAATATGCCAAATATCACTCATAGCATTTCCTTGAGGCAATACTTGTTGCTTCCAATGCTGCGTTCTTCGTTCAGCATTTCCATACGCACCCCACTTTTCATATATCATAGCAGCAGGTAAAATTAAATCAGCAACCTTAGCACTAATCCCAGGATAAGAATCCGATACAACTATAAAGTTATCCATATCTCTTGCAGCACTTATCCAGTGGTTTGCATTTGCGGTATTTTGCCATGGATTATTTACTTGCACCCACGCCCACTTAATTTTCCCATCTTCTAAGTTACGCATAATTTGCATAAAGTGGTCACCAATTTGTGGATTTATTGTTCCGCTAGGTAGTTTCCAAATTTTTTCTGTTATATCTCTATGCTTTTTGTTGCCAACAACCATATCAGCAGGAAGTCTATGTGCAAATGTCCCAACTTCTCTTGCGGTTCCACATGCACTTGGTTGCCCAGTTAGAGAGAATGCTCCACTTCCAGGCTTTGCTTGTTTGCCAAGAAGCATATGAACCATATAGCTTTGCTCATTCACCCAAGTTCCTCTTGTATGCTGATTCATACCCATAGTCCAAAAACTAACTACTTTTCTGTTTTTCTCAATATAATAATTAGCCAAAGCTTGTAATTTTTCTTTAAAAGATTCTAAAGATTCTTTGCTATCACCCTTAGCGATCTTTGCTACAAAATCAAGCGTATAAGGTGCTAGTGCTTTTTTAAACTCATCAAAGCTAATCTCCCAGTGATTCCCAGCTTGTGCATTATGTTTATTTTCCATAACATCGCCAGCTTTTAATCCTAAATATTGAAGAGTTACACCCTCATTCTCACTTAATACTTTTGATTTCTCTTTAGCTGCTATATCAAGCTCTTTTTTATCGTATTTAGCATGTTTTATATCAGTTCTCATACCATAGCCAATATCTGCATATCCTGTAGTAAAGATACAGTTATTCTTTACAAATTTCCAATCAATTGCAGATTCATTGTTATAAACTATCTCTCTTGCAATAAAATTCCAAATAGCCAAATCAGTATGAGGAGCAAAAACAATTTCTATATCTGCTAAATCAGAAGTTCTATTTGAATATGGAGTTAAATTTATAACCTTAACTTTATCGCTATTTGATAGCTTTCTATCAGTTACTCTTGCCCATAGTATAGGGTGCATTTCTGCCATATTTGCTCCCCAAGTAACAATAGTATCTGTTAGCTCAATATCATCATAACAACCAGCTGGCTCATCAATTCCAAATGTCTCCATGAAACCTACAACAGCACTAGCCATACAATGTCTAGCATTTGGATCTATATTATTACTTCTAAATCCACCCTTTATAAGTTTAGCTGCTGCATATCCTTCTTGAATCGTGTATTGACCTGAGCCAAATACACCAATACCAGTTGGTCCAAGCTCATTGTATGCCTCTTTAAACTTCTCTGCCATAATATCAAACGCTCTCTGCCAAGAGACAGGCTGAAATTTACCTTTTTTATCAAACTCTCCACTAGAATTAACACGCAATAGAGGTTGTGTTAATCTATCATCTCCATACATAATCTTTGCATTAAAATAGCCTTTAATACAATTTAGTCCTCTATTTACAGGAGCAGCTGGATCACCTTTTACTGCTACTATTTGCTCATCTTTTGTAGCGACCATTATCCCACAGCCAGTTCCACAGAATCTACATACAGATTTATCCCATTTCCATGTATTTTCAGCTTCTCTAGCTTGTGCCAATGCACTACTTGGCACAGAAATACCAACCGCACTTGCTGCACTTGCAGCAGCTGCTGTTTTTAGAAAATCTCTTCTATTTATTGGCATAAAACCTCCTTATAAAAAATGAAACATAATTATATTTACAACAACACATTTTTGCAATATACAAAATTTTATATATAGTTAAAACAAAATTGTTTTTTAAATTTTATCCTTGACTTTATTTTTTTGTAAAATGCAACGCCAACAATATTTAAATAAAATATTTTATGGGCATACAAAATTATTTATAAGGAGAAGATTTGGTATGAAAAAATCATGTTATCATTGATTTTGCTTGTTCATGCTACAATGGCTATGGAAGTTTGCTCTCTAAAAGTGAAGCCTGAAGCTGGTTTAATGGTTGGCCTAACAAAGGCTGATATTGAAGCAAGTTATGGTAGTGCTTCTGCTAGTGAAAGCGCTAGTGAGAACTTCTATGGTGGATATGGTAGAGTATGGCTTGGTTCTGTTAATTCAAGATTTGTAGTAGCTCCACAAATCAAATATATGAAATATAGCAGTTTTAGCGATGCAAATATTCAATTTGGAGCATTAGTTGGATATAATACTTCATTTGGATTAACCCCTTATGTTGGTGCTAGCTATTCTATATTTATTTGGAGACTTTGACAATACTTACGCTCTAAATGTTGGTGCCAAATTTGACATGCCTATGATTCCTTTTATGACAATAGGTATCGATGCTGGATATACAAAACCTAAAACAACTATTTTAGGCGCAGAAACATCAATGAAAATGATGTCAGTAGTTGCTACAATTAGTGTTATATTCTATTAGAATTTACTAATTTGTCCTATAAAAATATTCATATTACAATTAACCTACAAATTATCACTTCCAATTATTTTTATCCTACAAAACAAGCTATATCTACTTTTACATTATGGCTTATTTACATTTTATAATCTGCTTAAACTTTTTCTCTAGTAATCTAGCAATAAGATTCAAAATTTTTAACTAATTATCAAAAGATTTTAATCATAAAAAATTATATCCATCTTTACTATAAAATTAGATACATAAAGCAACATAAACAAAAAGCCAAAAAAATTATAAAAAGTATTAAATTGGTATTGATAGTAATGTGATTTTGAATTTTGTTTGTTAAGTAGCAAAAGCTACTTAATCATAAATTTTCTTAAAGCTTCTTCTACCTCTATAGGGTTTGATTTTGAGATAAACTCGTTTGCATTTAGTGATCTTGCCATATCTTCATTGCTACTACCACTCATAGATGAATTTACGACGATTGGCAAGTGGGCTGTTTTTGGATTTGCTTTAATTTGCTTAATAACCTCAAATCCACTTGCCTCTGGCATTTCTAAGTCTGTAATTATAATACCTATCTTAGATATATCAGTATTCTCATCAAAGGCATAATCAAGCAACTGCTGTCCATTAGTAAATGTATGATATACAAGCCCAAGCTTTGTTAATATGTGTTGCATTGTTTTAATAACACTTGGAGAATCATCTGCTAATAGCACTTCCTTATCAGTTTCAATCTCCTGTATCCTATTCATCTCATCATTTTTCTCATCTTCAATCCATGGGAATACATCAATTAGCATTTTTTCAATATCAACTACTTGCACCAAACGCCCATCAAAATATCTCGTTCTACTTACAAGTTTTGTATTAAGCCCAGAGTTACCAATACCAGCACTCTGCTCAATATCGGTCCATTTTTTATTTAAGATTCTATCTGCTTCATAGATTCTAACCCCCACTGTCCATTTAGAAAACTCACATATCATAACCACTTCATCATCACCAGGATCCCTAACAATACCATAAGGATCCAAGTTTTTTGTCTTATTTGCAGAATCATAATAAAACCACTTCTTTAAATCTATTAAAGGTATTGTAAGCTCTCTAATCGTTATCAATCCTTCAACCAAAGAACTTCCCTCATGTGCGACAACAGTTATCTCTCCCCTATATTTAACAACTTCACGAATCTTAAAGACATTTACCGCATATAAATCCTTGTCTTTTTCTAATCTAAAACACAGAAGTTGTAACTCATTGTTCCTGTGCAAATTGGTAATTTGATCAACATTTGATAAATTCGACATTATAGAAACCTTAAAGTAGAAATTTTGAAAATTATAACATTATTTTCTACACACTTTTATAATATTCCCTAAAAGTTTCACAAGTTTTAAGCAGATTATCTAGGTTGCCACTATCTATTATTTTTCCATCTTTTAGAAAATAAAGTGTATCAGCTAAAGATAGCGTAGAAGGTCTATGTGCAACTATTATCACAATCTTATATTTTATAATTTGCCTTAGAGATTCTTTAAATCCTTCTTCAGTTTTGTTATCTAATGCACTAGTAGCCTCATCTAATATTAATATTTCTGGATTTTTATATAATGCTCTAGCAATGGCGATTCTCTGTCTTTGACCACCGCTTAGATTCGCACCAAATTCATCTAAATTAGTATAAATTCCATTTGGTAGAGATTCTATATAATCATAAATCATAGCACTCTTTAGAGATTCTATTACTCTATTTTCATCAACAACATCACCATATGCAATATTATTTGCAACACTATCATTAAATATAAAGATTCTTTGAGTTACAACACCTATTTTACTAGTTAGACTTTTATAATCATAACTTTCTATTTTCTTACCATTTATCAGCACTTCACCACTTGTAGGCTCATATAGTCTTAATAAAAGATTCACCAAAGAACTTTTACCACCACCACTACTTCCAACCAATGCGATTGTATCTCCATAATTTAGCTTTAAATTAATGTCCCTTAAAGCCTCTTTATCATCATACTTCAAGCCAACATTGCTAAATTCAACACTAGTCACCTTCTCTAAAATCTCGCTTCCACTTTTAAAGCCACTCTCTCTATTTAGTAGCTCATAGATTCTATCCCCTGCCACAAATGCAACTTGGAACTTCAAATAAAGCCCACTAACACGCTTAATAGGAGTATAAAGCATAAAAAGTGCAGTAACAAATGAAAAAAATGCACCCGTGCTAAGCTCACCATCTATTACCTTGTATCCACCAACAACAATAACAACAGCAACTGCAATAGCACCTATTGTCTCCATTATTGGAGAATACAATTCTGATAATTTAACTGATTTCATAATAGCATTAAAAAGCTCTCTATTACGACTTGCAAATTGCGATATCTCCATTTTATCGCTAGAGCTTATCTTTACAAGTTCTACATTATTAAAAATCTCGACTAACTTAGAAGATAAATCAGCATTTTTTTCTTGAATCTTTTTGGAGAATTTACGCATTTTCTTTGCAATTACAATTATTGGATACAAAACAAGAGGCATAACAACAAGCCCATAAAATGCTAACTCTGGGCTTTGGTAGATTACAACACAAATTAAAGCAACAATAGTAGCAGACTCTCTAAAAGATTCCATAAAATGATTTGACACAGCACCTTGAATTGCATTTATATCATTCATAACACGCGAAATTATCTCACCATTTCGATTAGAATTAAAAAACCCTATCTCAAAGCTAAGAATCTTTGATAGCAAATTATCCTTCAAACGACGAACAATATCATTACCAACAAAGCTCATATAATATGTCTGTATGTATGTGCCAAGTCCTTTTGCAAAATACGCCAAAACAACCAAAAATGGCAGAATCTTTAGCATTGTTTCATCTTTTTTGATAAAAATATCATCTAAAACTGGCTTTACTAAATATGCCGCAGCAGCACTTGCTAGTGCAACTAGTAAAGCACCTATAATTGCATATATAAAACACGCTTTATATTCTTTAATATATGGGAAGAATCTAATAAAAAACTGCTTCAAAATAATATCTCGCTACTAGTCTCTCTTTCCTTATATTTCAAAGGACTTCTATCAGTATAGAGGAATCTCTCGCCATTTATGACCTTATCTCCAACTCCTTCTGGTTTTTTAAACTTCCTAGGCAATCCCGGCTCAAGCTCTAATAATTTTGTAAAAAAATAAGAAAACGCAGGTGCTGGTGCTACACCACCTGTCTCACTATAACCCATAGGAGTATTGTCATCTTTACCATACCATACTATAGCCTCAATGCTTGGTGAGAAACCACAAAACCACGCATCGACATTATCATTTGTAGTCCCTGTTTTACCAGCTACTTCCAAGCCCTCTACTTTAGCTCTCCTACCACTTCCATTGTTTATTACATTTTGTAAAATATCAACTATCAAATAACTCTGCTTAGATTCTGTAAGCTCATGTGTATCGGGTTTAAAATAAGCGACATTGCCATTAATGTCTTCTATTTTGTTCATTAATTGGGGATCAATTACAACACCATAATTTGAAAACACCATAAAATTCCTAGCCATCTCAAGTGGAGAGGCAACAAAGCTACCAAGAGAAATAGTTAAATCCTTTGGCACATTGCTAAAGCCATAATTCAAAATTCCGCTATACATTCTATCAAAACCGACTTCTTCTACTAGGTTGATAGTTGCCAAGTTTAAAGACTTAGTTAAAGATTCCCTAAGAGTTACGAATCCCTTAAGCGAACTAGTATAGTTTTTTGGTTGCCATTTCTTTCTCTCACCATTAACTCTGTATTCATATGTTCTAGCAATATCTGGAATCTCATAATTTTGTCCCAACCCAGAATTAACCGCTGTAAGATATAAATATGGTTTAACACTACTTCCTATTTGTCGCTTACTTTGTGTGGCTCTATTGAAATTGCTTTTTTTATAATCCACACCACCAACTAGTGCCAAAATATTCCCAGTCCCACTCTCTAATACAACAAATGCACCATTTAACTTATCTTGCAGAGTTTCATCTTTTTTATGTCTTGCTAGAATCTGCTCATACCCAAAGTATAGTGCTTCTTCTGCTAATGCTTGGTAATCTAAATCAATATTTAAATATATCTTATATCCACCTTTTTTTAAATCAGATATCCCACTTAGCTGTCTTTGCACCTCATCTACAACATATGGTGCTACATTTTTAGTTAGAGTATCATTATATACAATTGGTTTTTCTGCCATTGATAAATCATACTCATCTTTATCAATCCAGCCTAGCTCATACATTCTTTGCAATACATTATTTGCCCTACCTAATGAGAAATCATAATTTTTAGTAGGATCATAAAAGCTAGGTGCTCTAGGCAAAGAAACTAGCATTGCCATCTCTTTTAAACTAAGCTCGTCCATATCTTTTCTAAAATACCCAATAGAAGCTGTCTTGATTCCATAAAATCCATGCCCAAAATATGTGTGGTTTAAATATCTTTCTAATATCTCTTCTTTACTTAATATGGTTTCTATTTGTAATGCAAGCAACATTTCTTTTATTTTTCTTTCTATTGTTTTATCTCTAGTTAATGCTACATTTTTAATTAATTGTTGCGTTATTGTGCTACCACCTTCAGCATATCTAGCGTTTTTTATATTCTTTATCATGGCCCTAACTATCGCATCTAAATTAACTCCCGGATGCTCAAAAAACAAAGTATCTTCAATAGCCAATAAAGCCTCTATTAACCTTGGTGGAATCTCTTCAAATGAAGCATAGAATCTAAATTCTTCTTCAAACAAATTTGCAACCAATCTATTTTTTTTATCAAATATTTGCGTTGCAATTGGTGGCTTGTAATGTACTATTTTATCTGTATCATCTCGAACTTCAGAATAAAGCTGACTAACAAAAAAAATAATAGTAATTCCAGCAATAATACAAAATGTAACAAAAATTCTAAAAAAATTACTCATATAAAATTTAATTTTCCTTAATTAATTTGTAGCCAAGCCTTGAGTGATTTTTAATTAAATCATAATAAGTCTTTCTCCTTAAGCTATTTATATGCATTCTTAAAGAATCCATAGTCATAGGAGAATCTTTCCAAACTTCTTTATGAAACTCATCATAAGTTACAGGATATCCATTAGCACCAATCAATAACTCTAGTATTTGACGCTCTCTATCGGTTAGCTCATATACTGCATAACCTTTTGAGATAGAATTTTCAAGCCTTTTATACAAACAGCCATTACCCAAATCAACCACTTCATCTTTATGTAATTGCTTATAAAGCCCTAAAAGTAATACATAAAGTTCCTCTAAATCAACCTCTTTTTTAATTAAAGAACAAGCATTTAACTTTATCATTTCTGATATTTTTTGTTCATCGCTATATGCAGTCATAAAAATAACAGGGATTTTTGGGTCTATGCTTCTCATGGCCTTAACCATAGATATGCCATCGATATTGCCCTCCAAATTAACATCAGTAATTACAACATCAATAGCCTCTTTTTTAAAAACCTTCAATCCAAGCTCACCCCTATTGGCTATAAATACTTTTTTGCATTTTCTTTCCAAAGGAAGTTTTAATAAATCAAGTGCCACCACATCATCTTCCACGATTAAAACACTGACATTTTTTAGTGGCTCTAATAAATCAACCAACATTAGATCCCCTCGTATTTTTAATGTAAAATAAGTAGGGATTGTATTAAAATTTATGTAAAAATAAATTTAAAATTATTTACAAGGACATTCCTTACCAAAAACCTTCATAAACTCACAATAAAGGCAACTTACACTTCTTTTTGTGCAGATAACTGGTATATCTTTTTTCTTTGCTTCATTTCTAAATTTTCTCATTGTATTGTGATTTAAAAAATTAGTTAGCATAACTAAACATTCTATGTTTTGTGGCAAATCCTTATGATTCACACTCTCTCTTCTACCATTCCAATGCATAATGCTACTACAACCAAAATTTTTCAATACTGCTTTAATTGGAACAATCTCATCTCCACCGATCACTAGAACTGACATATAATCCTCCAAATTTATAAATTATATATTTTTATAAAATGATAATGGTTATTAACTTAATGATAAATAAAAATCATTCTCAATTTATCTAAATTTGAAAAACTATTTACCAAAATACATTGTGAAATGTTATTTTTTTTATTATAATACTTTTTAAAATACCTTTAAATACTCGCTGTTTCAAGAATTTAGGATTCTTATTTTGCCCACAGACTAACTCTAAGGAGAAGATATGAAAAAATACAAAGAATCAATAAATACAATTTTGGATAGATTGCAACTATCAGTTAAAAAAAACAATCTAAAAAATTCCAAACAAAGAGAAATAATACTAAAGGTAATTTATGAAAATGGTGGTCATCTAAGCCCAGAAGAAATATTTACCCTAGCACGAAAAGTATGCAAAAGTAGTAGCATATCATCTGTGTATAGAATCCTATCTTTCCTTGAAAAAGAAGGTTTTGTAAATTCAATAGAAGTAGATAAAAGTGGCAAAAAATATGAAATAGCAAGTGGATTGCACCATGACCATATAATATGCGTAGAGTGTGGCAGGATAGAAGAGTTCTGCAATGAAGAAATAGAAAAGCTACAAATAGAAGTTACAAACGACCATGAAGCAAAATTAGTAGGACATGATATGCTACTTTATGTAGTGTGCAAATCATGTCTAAAGAATCAAAAGTAGCTAAACTTTAGCCTCTTTTGAAATATCCACTTCCCAAAAAAATTCAATCCAAGACTTAGCCTCTCTTATATAATAGTCAGGCTTAAAGCACGAAGTTTCTTTATAGAATATGCTAGCTGTCTTAATTACTGAATCTGAATTAATTTCTTTTAGTATCTTAAATACCTTTTGCATACTAAGACCACTATCAACTATTTCATCAACTAGCAATATCTTATCTATCCCGCTTATCTCTGGTATATGCGATACTTCTAAACTTTGCTTTGTTTTATTTGTATAAGAGGTAACATTTATCGTATATACTTTCCTTATATCAAGTGCGATTCCTAGAAAATGTGCTATAGTAAGCCCGCCACGAGATATAGCAACAATTGCTTCAGGTTGAAAGTCTATATTTTCTAGTAGCCTTTTAATATCATCTCTAAACTCATCATAACTATAATATTGCATTTATTTCCTCCCTAGAATATGTATGTATCTCATTATACAAGCTATCTCTCTCAACAGGTATAAAACCACTATCGCATATAAATGACACAAGCTCTCTTTTGGAGATTCCATTTAAGCTTTTGCTCCCGCTTGCACTCTGTATGGATTCTCTTTGAATAGTTCCATCTATATCATCAGCACCAAACTCTTGTGCTAGTAGTGCCATATTTATACCCAATGTAGCCCAATAAGCCTTAATATGAGGTATATTTGATAAAATGATTCTAGAAATTGAAATTGTCTTTAAAATTTCCTGCCCAGTTGGAAACTCTTTAACATTCAAAAAATTATTATGCTTTTGATACACAAGAGGTATAAAAGCATTAAAACCACCGCTTTTTTCTTGTTGAGCATAAAGTCTAAATAAATGGTCGATTCTATGTTCTCTAGATTCAACATGACCAAATAGCATTGTGGCATTTGATTTCTTTCCCAAAGAGTGCCAATATCCATGAATCTCTAGCCAAGTCTTTGAATCCACCTTACCTTTACAAACATATTCTCTAACTTGTTCATCAAATATCTCTGCCCCTCCTCCCGGCATTGAATCAACACCATTTTCTGCCATTTTTTCTAACACTTTTTTATAAGATATATTTTCTAAATTTGCTAGATAATTTACTTCTGCTGCTGTTAGTGCTTTTAGATGTATTTGTGGGAATCTATTTTTTAACTCTAAAAATACATCACAATACCAAGCAAGATTCAGCTTTGGATTATGTGCTCCTACTATATGAAGTTCTAATGCACCATTATTAATCGAATCTTCTGCTTCTTTTAGCACTTCTTCTTTATTTCTCGTGTATGGATTTGGATTCTTTCTATGAGATGAAAATCCACAAAACCTACAAAAATCAACACATTCATTCGTAGGATTTATATGTCTATTGGAGTTAAAAAACACCTTTTTATCAAAATACTTTTCTCTAATTTCATTTGCCATGTTTCCTAAAGTATAAATATCCAAGTCATATAATTTTAATGCTTCTTCAAAATTAATCATAAATTAAACCTTATAATTTTTAAAATCCTAAATTATACATAAATCATTTTAATAATTTTGTAATTGAACTTATTATAATGTATTACATTTTGTAATAGGGGAAATAAATGAGGATAAGCAATGAAATTTTTTTAGAAGATGACACTCTAATTACTTCTAAAACAGATTTAAAAGGACATATCACATATTGCAATAAGGACTTTATGAGATATAGCAAATATAACGAAAAAGAACTACTAAGAAAGCCACATAACATAATAAGACACCCAAATATGCCAAAAATTGCGTTTAAGGCATTATGGGACACAGTTGTAGCAAAGAAGGAATTTTTTGCTTTTGTTTGTAATTTAAACAAACAAAAAGAAACATATTGGGTATTTGCAAATATAACAGCATCATTTGATAGTAATGGCAATATAATAGGCTACTACTCTGTAAGGAGGAGACCCAGCAAAGCTGGAGTTGAAACATTATCACAAATATATGCAAAGCTAGTAGAACTAGAAAAAAATGGGGGAATGTCGGCTTCTGAAAAATATCTAGTTGATTTTCTTACAAACAACAATCTCCAGTGGGACAAACTAATGATAGATCTACAAAATCAAGGCAAAGAAGGTGGCTATAGATGAGAAGTTGGACTTTACTTATAAGTTGTGTAATATTGCTTTTAGCAACACTTATACTAAATGTATTTATGTTTAATATTTGGCTAAATGTAGGGCTAATTTCTGTTTCTATAATCTTAATTGTATTAGCAATTATTAAAATAAAAAACAGGGAAAGATTCATTCAAGGGATTATAAATATCACAAATCACTATGAAGCAGGACAATTTGAGCCAAGAATCTTGAATCTAAATGCTGATTTAGACCTAGTAAATATGGCAAACAACATAAACTCCACCATAGATAATATAGAAGCATTTATGCGTGAAATATCAACTGCCATTAAATATTCTCAAGAAGGCAAATATTACCGATTAGCGCTTCCTCAAGGACTAAAGGGGATGTTCTACCAAAATATACTTAGCATAAATGAAGCATTAATCAAAATAGAAGAAAATGCAAAAGATAACCTCACAAATCTACTTGCAAAATCACTTATGAATATAAATTTAGACTCACAAAATACAAATCTCAAAAAAATCTCGAATGATTTAGATGAAAATATAGAATACATGGGCATTGTGAGCAATGAAGTAGATAGCATAACAAAAAGCACACAACAATCCCAAGATAATGTAAGAACAATGACAAGCTCAATGGATAACCTAACAGGAATCGTAAGAGACAATGTAGATACTATACAAAGCTTTGTGCAAAAATCAAGAGAGATAACTTCAATAGTAGAGATAATCACAGAAATAGCAAACCAAACAAATCTCCTAGCACTAAATGCAAGTATAGAAGCAGCAAGAGCTGGTGAGCATGGCAGAGGATTTGCAGTAGTAGCCGATGAAGTAAGACAACTAGCAGAAAAAACACACAAAGCTACAAATAATATCTCAATAATGGTGCAGACAATGCAACAAGAAATATCTCTAATACAAGACAATTTCAATGAAGTATCAAAATTTGCAGAACAAACAAACGACAATATAGTTGCATTTAATGCCATATTTACAAACATGGAAGAAACAACCATGAATCTAAAAGATGTGTTTTATAAACTAGTTAGCAAACTACTTCTCAATGTCTCAAAGCTAGAGCACATAGTCTATAAATCTAATTTGTATCTAACATTTAATATAAAAGAAAAAACTTGCGATTTTGAACACACAAATCCTATATCAAAATACATAGAAGATAATGAGAAAATACAACAAATAGGCAATATAGACCTAGCACAACTAAATAATAACAAGCAAATATTGCTAAATGACACACTAAAAGCACTAGATATGCTAGATAAAGCACTTAGCAAAGAAATAGTAGAAGAAATAATTGGCTACTTTAAAGATATTGAGGATAAATCAAAGCAAACAATACAATTATTAGAGGCTTAGTTCTCTAATAATTCTCCCTCATATAGAAAAATAGAAGGTTCATATTTTACATTTCTTATGCTATCTTGCTTTGCATAACTTAGATGCAAAATATCCTTAGCTCTAGTTACTGCAACATAAAACAATCTTCTTTCTTCTTCTAAATTCCCACCACGACCTATTAGCTTTTTATTTGGGAATCTACCCTCCATTAAATCAACAATATAAACACAAGAAAACTCTAGCCCCTTACTTGCATGAATGCTAAGTAAATTTACACCACTTCCTTCACTCATCTCACTAGAACCCAAAAGCATGGCATTTAAGAATCTCTCTAATACACTATGTTGCTCTGCTAATCCTAAAAGCAAGGACACCTTCCTCTCTATTCTTTCTAAACTTAATTCATATTTTTCTTTATCGAATTTTCCATTTTTATTTATAGCTCTATCTTTTGCTAACTTCTGTGCGACAATGGTAAAAATAGGCATTGTATATATTTTTGATATTAGGGTATATGGTTTTTGCACATCTTTTAATTCCTTTAAAAACGCAAAAAGTGAGTTTAAAAACTCTGCACCATCTTGCTCGATTCTAAGATTATTTAATATTTTATGTTCTTTAAAATCATCTCTTAAATTTACAAAAGCTACCCTCTTTTCTTCCTCAAACAAAGAATGTAAAATTGTTTGACCCTTTTTTTGATATGGATTTGGAATATCATCTTTTGGATTTAGCATTCCTTCTATAATATCTCCATCTCCAAGCAATAATAATGCCTCATAAATCTCCTTTGCTACGCTATCTCCTATACCTCTTGCATAGCCAAGAGTATGGATAAATGCCATCATATCCTTTGGATTAGATAAAATAGTGCAAAGATTCAATATGTATTTAATTTCTTTTGAATCAAAAAAGCTAAGCCCACCTTTTCTCTTTGTTGGGATTCCATTCTCTCTAAAGACCGCCTCTAATCCATCGCCACTAGAGTTATTCCTAAAAATAACAGCGATATTTTCATATGGTATATTAGAGAGTTTTATTTTATTTGCAACCCCTTGATATTGTGAGAATGTATCTTCATACTCATATAATTTTGGTTCACCATAGTCTTCTTGCTTTACTACCTCTAGCTTTTTTGGATAGATTCGTGGGTTTTTTTCTATTACTTTATTTGCTAGATTCAAAATTGATTTTGTAGATCTATAATTATCACTTAGTGTAAAAATATTGCTATTTTTGTATCTATCTTTGAAACCTGCAATAATGCTAATATCAGCACCATTAAAAGCGTAAATACTCTGATCATAATCACCAACACAAAATAAAGACTCTGGCTTAAATGCTTGTAGAATTGAATCTTGAAGCGGATTTGTATCTTGATATTCATCAACTAAAATCTCACTATATCGGACATTATTTTGCACTACTAGATTCCTATACATAAAGAGCAAATCGTTGTAATCTACATAATTATAATCTTGCTTTAACTTGCAAAACTCCTCCCATACTTCTTTATATAAACTAGTAAAATACAATTGTTCTTCATTTTTTCTACTGACCCACTCGCCAAAATCACCGCTAATACTAGAGTTATAAAATAAAGAATACAAATCATATAAATACGAAGCTTTATAGGCGTCTTTTGAATTTCTTAAAATATCTTTTGAATCATAAATGCTTCTAAATAGAGCTTTTAGCTCTGATGGCTGTTTTAGGTTGATCAGTGTATTTTCTCGTAAATATCTATATGCAACAGCATGAAATGTCCCTGCTTCGATATTTTTTACCAAAGAACTATCAAACTTCTTCTCCAATCTAGTTAGCATTTCCTTTGCAGCTTTATTTGTAAATGTAAGAAGTAAAATATCTTTAGGATTAATCCCTAAATTTAACAAAGAAGAAATTCTCCCAACAATAGTAGAAGTCTTGCCTGTCCCAGCAGACGCTATAACTAAATTATAGCCACTAGGAGCAAGACAAGCCTCTCTTTGCTTTAAGTTTAAGTCAGAAAGTGGCAACTTTACTCTTTAATATAGCTTTTAATAGATTCTGCAACCCCAAAATTAGGATAATCTTTTGAATCTAATACAACTTGAGCTAACGTATTATTATCACAATTAAGGACAATTGGTGCTAAGAAATTGATAAAAATCTCTGTTTGTTTTTCTCTTATAAACACACAAAATACTTTGACATTAGAGCTAGGCTTAATATCAAGCAATGTTTGAATCCCAACTGGCACTTCAAATGAATATTCTCTAACCTTATATGGATTTACAAGCAATAATTCTGCATCTTTTCCTATCATTGATAAAAACGCCAATGCACCATCATCAACTTCAGCACAATCAACCTCATTTACATCTTCAAATCCTAAAATAGGAGACTTAACCAAAAATCTCTCGCCCTTCATAACACACTCCTTTATTTGTTTTTCCTTTTAATTTCCATGAATTCCACTTAAGATTTTTGCTGTATTTTGGTAGAATTTCGAAAATTTTACTTAACTTTAGCAAAAAGTATTCCACAAAGGTTAATTATGCAAGAAAACAACCAAAAAGAAACCAAAAATACATACAATCCCAAGGAAATAGAAGATAAGTTTTATAAAATTTGGGAAGAAAATGGCTTTTTTGAAATAGAAGGAAATAAAGAAATTCAAAAAGAAGGCAAAAAATTCTGCATCATGCTACCTCCACCAAATGTAACAGGAAGCCTTCATATAGGACATGCCCTAAATCACACTTTAATTGACATAATAACTAGATACAAAAGAATGGATGGCTATAAAACACTATGGCAAGCCGGCTTAGACCACGCAGGTATCGCAACCCAAAATGTAGTAGAAAAACAACTGCTAGAGCAAGGTATCAAAAAAGAAGATCTAGGTAGAGAAGAATTTGTAAAAAAAGTATGGGAATGGAAAGAAAAAAGCGGTGGAACAATACTAAAACAAATGAGAAAACTTGGTAGCTCACCTGCGTGGAGTAGATCAAGATTCACAATGGATGAGGGATTGCAAGAATCTGTTAAAGAAGCCTTTGTAGAGTTATATAATAAAGGACATATAGTACAAGGCAAGTATTTAGTAAATTGGTGCACACACGATGGAGCATTAAGCGATATAGAGGTAGATTACAAAGAAAATAATGGAAAACTATATTATCTTAGATATTTTTTAGAAGATTCTAAAGAGTTTATAGTTGTAGCTACTACTAGGCCAGAGACTTATTTTGGCGATACTGCTGTTATGGTAAATCCAAATGATGAAAAGTATAAGCATCTAATAGGCAAAAATGTAATCCTTCCTATAATAAACAGAAAAGTAAAAATAATTGCAGATTTGCATGTTGATATGGAGTTTGGAACTGGAGCTGTAAAAGTAACTCCAGCACATGATGTAAATGACTATGAAGTTGGTAAAAGACATAATTTAGAACAAATAGTAGCATTTGATAAATATGGAATCTTAAATGAAAATGCAACTGAATTTCAAGGACTAGAGAGACTAGAAGCAAGAGAGATAATAATAAAAAAGCTAGAATCTTTAGGATTCGTAGAAAAAATAGAAGATTATAAAAATCAAGTTGGGCACTGCTATAGATGTGGCAATGTAGTAGAACCATACATATCCAAGCAATGGTTTTTAAAAAAAGAAGTTGTAAAAAGTGCGATTGACAAAATAAACAAAGATGAAAGTAATTTCTATCCACCACAATGGAAAAATAACTATAACGCTTGGATGAAAGAACTAAGAGATTGGTGCATATCAAGGCAACTTTGGTGGGGACATAAAATACCTGTATTTTATTGCAAATGCAAACATCAATGGGCCAGTAAAACTACTCCTACTAACTGCCCAAAATGTGGTGGAAATGAAATACATCAAGATCCAGATGTGCTTGATACTTGGTTTAGCTCTGCACTATGGCCTTTTAGCACTCTTGGTTGGGGTAATGGTGATATAGGTAAAAACACACTATGGAATGAATCTGACTTGAGAGAATTCTATCCAAACTCACTTATGATTACAGGGTTTGATATATTATTCTTTTGGGTTGCTAGAATGCTTATGATGGGAGAATTCTTCCTAAAAGAACTGCCATTCCCAGATATATACCTACACGCACTAGTAAGAGATGAGCATGGTCAAAAGATGAGCAAATCTAAAGGCAATGTAGTAGATCCACTAAACTTGATAGATACTTATAGTGCTGATGTTTTGCGATTTACACTAGCTATTCTTTGTGCTCAAGGAAGAGATGTAAGAATGTCTCAAAGCCAACTAGAAATAAGTAAAAATTTTACAAACAAACTATATAACGCTACTAACTTTTTACTGCTAAATTGCGAACAATTCCCTAACCTACAAGACATAGAGATAAAAACAGAGCTAGGAAAATACATGCTAGAAGTATTCTCTAAGACAACAAAAGAAGTAAGAAGCAACTTAGAGCAATATAGATTTAATGATGGTGCTAATACACTATATAGGTATCTATGGGGTGAATTCTGCGATTGGGGTATAGAGCTAAGCAAGGCAAATAAAGATTCAATTATAGAGCTTGGAGCAATTTTTAAAGAATCTATGCTCCTGCTTCACCCATACATGCCTTTTATTAGTGAATATCTATGGCATAGACTAAATAAAAGCACACTAGAAGATAGCAAAGAATCTATAATGGTAAAAAACTATCCAAGCATAAACTACACAGATTCTAAAAATTATCAATTATTTGAATTAATCTTAGATTCAATAGTATCAATAAGACGCCTAAAAACCACAATAGACTTAGCAAACCAAAAAATACCAAAAGTATATATACTGCCAAATGCTAAGCTGGAATCCAAACAACAAGAATTATTTATAAAATATGTATCAAAACTATCAAAAACAGAAGAAATAGAAATAGTAGAAAGCAAAGTATCTAACTGCATAGCAGACATAACAGAAAAAGTCCAAAGCCTAATCCCTACAGATTCCATAGATCTATCTCAAGCAATAAACAAACTAAACAGACAAAAAGAAAAAACACAAAAAGAAATAGATAAACTAAATAATATGCTCAAAAATGCAAAATTCGTCCAAAATGCACCTAAAGAAGTGCTAGAGACAAACCAAAAAGCACTAGATGAGCAAAATGGCAAACTAGAGAGAATAAATGAGGAGCTACAAAAACTACAAGCATAGACTTTGCTAAGTCTAGCTTATCTCTAGTTCTAATTCTTTTAAAAGCTTATCCGCTTCTTTTTGATTATACTTTAGAGATTGCAAAATCTCTCCTACTTCACGCAAAGCTTTCTCTTCCTTTACACTAGGATTTTTAGCACTTAGATCATAATTCCTAGCTCTTAGGCTTTCAAGGCTTACTAGATAAGAATGAGGCGTGATTTTTCCTCCTTATAGCATTCTAAAAACTCTTTAAAATGTGCATATTCTAAAGGCTTATTTTTAATAAGTTTATAAGGTGGGATAAGCTCATAATAATACACGCTAGAATCTTGCCCATTTAGAATACTCCTTACTCCTTTAGAGAAAAATAGCACATTAGTCTTTACCGCACTATAAGGCAAACTAGCACACATTCTAAATTATAATTTTCTACCAAATCTTGTTTCACACTCACAAAAGCATTTAAATTTTGAAATAGCACCAATTCAGGTACGATAATGGCACATCTACCATTGCTTTTTAGCGATTTTAAAATATGTTGTAAAAATAGGAGTTCTGTGGCATTGGAAGCTACTAAGAAATTATTTTGAATCTGCTCTTTTGCCTTACCGCCAAAGGGTGGATTTGCAAGGATTACTTCATATTTCTCACTTTCTGTTATATCTGTGATTTTCTTACTTAGAATGTTTGTTTTTATGATATTTGGGGATTTTATCTCATGTAAAATCATATTCATAACCCCCATAGCATAGCTAAGTGGTGTCTTTTCTTTGCCAAAGAGTGCATCTTTTTGTAAAAACTCTAGCTCACTAGCACTTAAATTTGCCTTTTCTCCCTTTGCTCTATCTTTATACAAAATATGCAAAAAGCTCTCTACTAAAAAGCCACAACTCTCACACGCAGGATCATAAATCCTCTCTTTTACCTTAGGATCTATCACTTCTACCATAGCTTTTATTAATGCCCTTGGTGTGTAAACCCCCCACTATTTCCCCCATCACTCCCCATATCTTTAAGGAGCTTTTCATACACATCACCTAGTGCAAATACATCACTTTCTTTATTGAAGCTTAGCTCATCTATGAGATTTATCACTTCTCTTAGCGTGTGTCCGTTTGCCACTCTATTGTCAATAAACTCAAAAATACCACCAATTTTATACTCTATACTTTTAAAATCTTCATTATTCTTAAAGCCTTTAAAGTAAGGAAAAAGCTCACTATTTACAAACTCTAGCAAATCACTTCCACTTAGTGCATTTTTCACATCTAGTTTGCCATCTCTTTTGGGTGCTGCCCACACTTTCCAGCTAAACTTAGAATCTAAAATGCTTTTATAAGGCTTAGCCTCAAGCATAGAGATAGCTTCAAGCTCACGCTCATAATCGTCTAAAAACTTCAAAAACAATATCCAGCTAATCTGCTCACTATAATGCATCGCACCACTTATACCATCATCGCGTCTTAGTATATCTGTGATCCTATCTATTTTACTTTGCATTTAAAAAATTCCTTTTCTAAAAAGTCTTAAAAGTTCTCTATTTACATAATAATGATTTCTACCTATTTTAATACATTCTAATATCTTTAATTTTTTGCAAGTTTTGAGGTATTTTGAAGCACTTTGCCTAGAAATACCCAATATTTGCGTTAAAAAATCTATCTTAGTATAAGGGTGAGCAAATAAAATTTCCACAAAATCTTTGCTATAAAAATTCGTTTTATTTTGCAAAATTTCACCCACATCAAACATCATTTTTTCTATTATAGTAATAGTTTCAATCGTTTTTATAGCTGTCTGCTCTACACCTTTTAATATATATTCTATCCATTCTATAATAGCTCCCTCATCACGCACTTTTTGTAAAAGCATATAATATTCTTCTTTGTTTTTTACAATATAAGCACTTAAATACAAAATAGGTGCGTCCAAAAGTTCTTTATATACACTAAATAAAGTATATTTATAATCCTGCCTGTTCTGCCATTACCATCATAAAATGGATGAATGCTTTCAAATTGATAATGGATAACTGCCATTTTTACAAAACATCAAGCTCATCTAAACTATCATTATTAATGTATTGTTCTAAATTCACCATAAGTTCTTGTATATCACTTGGATTTTGTGGGGGGTATATGCTTGATTTCTCCTGTGATAGAATTTTTAAGCATTGTTCCACTTTGCTTTCTAAAGCCTGCATTATTCTCTTCTAGTGTTTTTTGGATTTCCAAAATATGTGCGTTTCTCAATAATTGCTCTTTTTTTAAAGTTCATACCCCTTTTTTAACGCACTACTATAATCTTTTACTTCTTTTGCCGCTCTTGTGAGTTTGCTTTCATCAATCTAGGATAAAAAGAGTTCATCATGTGTTGTGATGATATTTTCTATCTCGCTTGAATCTTTTGCTTCTTGCAAGATTAAAGCATTGATTAAAATATTTGGATTTGGGATAATTTTGCTTCGCCCATTTAGCTCTCCTAATTTTCTTGTAGCTTTAATGATAAGATTATAAATATGTGTATTTAAATCTATATTTAATGGTAGTTTTGGAGGTATGAATTATTTCATAATTTTTCCATATGTTAAAATTTCTAAAAATTTTTAACATTTATAACCTTCCACTAAAAGCCTTATCCAGCAAGGATTTCTTTAATTCTTCATAGTCTTTTAATTGTGTGTTATAAAGCTCTTTTAACTTTTTTATTTTAGAGAAGATAGAATCTAAATGCTTTGCAATTTGCTCTTGCTCTTTTATATCTTGTGGCATAAAGATTTGCAATTTTTCTAAATCCGCAAATCTTAAATTATTTATATTAGAACCTTTAGAAATATTAAAAATATATTTTTTATAAAAATCACTTCTTAAATAATAAGCTATAAATTTATGACAAATATTTAAATTACTAATTCTAAACAATCCACAAAAAGCCCCAAAAGTAAAATCATTTAAATTGTTTAAAAGTATATTTTTACCTACGATATTCTTAATGCCACTACTCATTGCAAATAATATATCATTATTTTGAACAATCTTATCAACTGCTAATTCTTTAGGAATTATTTGTAGCTCATCTAAATTCAATTCATTTTGAATATTATTTGCTCTTAATAAATAAACAGAGTTTTCATTCTTTGTAGATAATAGTTGCTCTTTTTTATATGAAACACCCCTTATAAAAAACCTATCTTACCAAGCTTTTTTACTTCCCACCCTTACGGAAGTGGATAGAAGGTTTTGCTTTCTTTTATGCTATTTTCTTTTTTATCGCAAAAAATCTTTTTCCCTCCACACTCCCCTTTAACCAAAAAAGTCGCCACTTTTTTGCAATCAGGGGAGAGCCTCGCTATATCTGCTTCTAGCTTACGCGTTACGCTAGCACTACTGCTAGCTTCTTCCAACGCTTCCGCACCACGAAGTAGGCGAGATTCAAGGAGTTGTACTTCGTGCGCAAGATTTGTGTATTATCAAGTCTTATTTTCAAAAGTGCTTGATTTATAATCCCCATCTCTGTATTTTTAGGCAACTCCACTATTTTCCCCAATGTTCTAGAACAGCTAATTAATAAATCACCTTCTGTTGCCTTAAATGCTTCCAATTCTTTAAATTTTTCATAAGAAATAAAATATATTTTCCAATATGGATCATTGTTTATGGGATTATATTGCTCAAAAACTCTAATGCCCTTTTCTACAAAAAAGCTTTTTTAAAGCACTTCCAAATGGTCCTCTTTTTATGGAATATTTATCGTTAGATAATATCTCACCAAGCGTTTTAACTTCCCACCCTTGCGGTAAATTTGTCATTTTATTGCCCTAAACCTTCATAAAAACAATTTAATATATAATCTTCAAAATCATCGTAAAGATTTTTTTCTTTTAATATGTTGATTATGTCATTAGCCGTATGTTCTTTAAATTTATCTAATACTTGCTCTAACGTTAATTCTTTATTTTCAAAATTAATAAATCCACATTTATGAAGTTTTTTTGAAATGATTCTAGGTAGTCCAAATTCTTCAAGAGTATAAACTACAGATGGCAAAAAGGCATTTGAAAGTTTTGTAACAAAACTTGAAATATCAATCCCTTTTTCAGGATAGAGTATCTTTTGCAAAGTGTTAATATCAGAAAATAGTGATGCAATTTTAAAAGCTACATGATTTTCAAATTTAAAAAAATCATCTAAATCAATTTTCATATCTCTAATAAGTTCTGGTAGCGATTCAGTCCAGTTTTGCGATATTTTTTTACCAACTCAACATTATTTATATTGCTATTATTGCCAATATTTTTACAATGAAATTCTCCTATAGTTGCAATTTTAGATAATATTTACCATTTATATACTTTTTTAAGGAATAATTAATAATTTGGAAAGAAACTCTATTAAATAGGCATTTATAGCTTATAAGAAAATTGATAATTCGCAAAAATTCTCTTTAAAATTGCTATTGTTTTTGTTAAATAACGCATAAATTTGCAAAAACATATCATTTTGTGCCAAATTTATAGACAAAATTAAACCATTTTTTTTATCTCTTGTCAAACACTAAATAATTTAACTCTAACGCCTATAATACGCTACAAAACACACATTCATAATCCAAAAAATCATTTGCTTAAATCACAACTTTTGCACATTGCAAATTTGCAACGCTATATTTTTTAGAATTTCCCTGCAATTTTAAGACCAATTTTTGCAACACAATTTCTTTTAAAAGGACCGCTACACACAGACAAAGCTACAAATCTAGCACCCATTTCATGTCGTGCTTTGTTTTTCTTGCATAGTTACACACCTTTTCATGTCGTGCCTTTCATGGGGCAGATTCATGTCCTCTTTCATGTTGTGTAGGTTGTGTCTTTATTGTAGATCTAAACTAGCTTCCTTGCTAATCATGTTTTGGCAGTAAATACAAGCTAACTATCTAAAAGTCAAAGGAGAGGCAAAAGCATATAACGATTTTGCAGATTCTAAATATCAAAATGACAAGCTTACTTCTCCTAAGCTAAACGATGAAGAGATGGATGAATTATTAAAAAAGCTTAAAAATGAGTGAGTTTCAAAAATTCATAAACACATTGCAAGAACTTATCACAATGATTTTAAAAAATATTACCTAGTTTGCCTTTTTATCTATTCAAAAAAACCCAATAAAAAATATAGTAGAAATAAAAAATATCATAGAGAACCAAACCAAAATACTCATTTACTCTATCCCGTAAAAATTTTTAAGAAACTTTTCATATTCATCATAATCAAAATTATTTCTATGTTTTTCTAAATATTGCAATTGTTCCATATAGATATTATGCTGTCTAATATGATAGTTTATGAAATTATTAGTAACATTAGGTTCGCCAATTCTAAGAGCATATTCTCTCATTGTTTCTATTGTCTCAACATATTGCCTAAGCAATATTTCTCTAGCGAAAATTACAGAATTAAAATTCGTATCATATGAACCAAAAAGAGTAGTGTCATAAGATTTTCTGTTATAGAAGCGACTATCTATTCCATCTAGTGCATTCATGCTATCTATCTTATATGTTACATGTTTAGCATCTAAGCTCCAAGCTTCATAAGTCAAGTTACTCAAAAGCCTATCTAATCCACTAAAGAATCCACTATATTCTTTCATGTGTTGCAATAGTCTATTTTGTGCTTCCATTGCAAATTTATATCTTTGTGCCTTTTTATCCATTTCAAAGAATCCCATAGCAGGATTTATATCTCTAAAATAGCCCCTCATCTCTTCTCTTGCATACTCTATATCAGATGCTATAGCTTCTTTGCTTTCATCTATTTTATAGTATATTTGCAACAACAACACAACTACAAGCCCACAAAAGTATGGCTTCAAACTATCTCTAAAAACTAGATTCTTTTTAAAGAATCTAACTACAAAAAACCCAGCAAAAAATACAATAGAGAACCAAACCAAAATACTCATTTACCACCCCTATTTACATTGATATATTTTTTGCCTACTTCTATAAATTCCTCATATTCATTATAATCAAAATCTACATTTTTATTCATAATTTTGTCTTTTAAATATTCCAGTTGTTCAGCATAAAAAAGATACTTTGTTTTAGCACACGCTAGTGCTTTTTGCGTATATGCTTTATCATCAGCATAGTATTCATAGTTCTCCATATCCATTATAAAGTCTGCATAATTTCTTAGCAACCTTTGTCTAGCAAAAACTACTCTTCTTAGATTGGTTTTATATGACGCAAATAATCCAGTATCATAGAAATATTCATAATCTACCAAATCATACATAGGAAATATGGCATCAAAACTATCTGCCATATACTCCACAGCTTCACTATCTAACCCCCAAAATCCATCAGTAGCACGATATAAAAATCTATCTAACCCACTAAAAAATCCACTATATTCTTTCATATGCTTCAATGAATTATTTTGTGCTTGTATAAAGTTATCATATCTCCTTAATTCAAATTCTATATCCACAAAAGCCCATTCCTTGTTTGTCTCTCTAAAGGTATTTTTGATCTGCTTCCTTATATGTTCCATGTCAACCAAGATTTCATTTCCAACATTTATAGCCACAAAATATATTTTTACCAACAAAACTACTATTAAACTAAAGCAATATGGCTTCAAACCATCTCTAAAGACTAGATTCTTTTTAAAGAATCTAGCTATAAAAAACCCAGCAAAAAATACAATAGAAAACCAAAAAACTACACTAGCTAATTCCCACACAGAAAGCAAAAACGAAAAACCCATTATAATAATCCAACAAATTAACTAATTTCTTCTATAAATTCTTGTTCCAATCTATCCAAAAGCAGCTTATATTCACTAGAATCAAAATTATTTAAAGTTAAATATGAATCTTGTTCCAATAATAAATCTTTGAATAGCTCAAAAGCTTCTATTTGCTCTTTATTTGAATATGGCAATAACTCTAAACCATTTTTGATAAACATTTCCGTTAATGCAAGTTTAGCACTTATCATTTTTCTAAGCATTTTGTCACTAGACTGCCATTTAGTAAAATCATATGCATCTAAATACATATCTCTGTATTTATTTGCTCTCATAATTTTTTTTACCGAAGCATTAATCCATACAAAGTCTGAAATTTTTTCGTTTGGTTTCCAAAAATCAAATGTCAAATACAACAACATATCTATTCTACTTGACAAACTAGATACATCATCATACATCTTAAAACCCGTATTTATTTTGTCAATAGCTCCCAATATCTCTTTCCCACCAGATAGCAATGATTCTTTATCTCTAGTAAGTGAATTTTCTAAATATCCATCATGATTTTTTAGATAAGCCATTTGTTTTGCAAAATAATTTTCTATTTCATTGTTTGTATTGTTTAGCGTAATCATTACAAAAACTAGCATAGAAGAATAAAAATAATGTATCAATGCCGTTGTTATTGTCAAATCTTTTCTAAAATACTTAACTACAAAAAACCCAATAAAAAATACAATAGAAAATCAAACCAAAATACCCATTTACTCTATCCCGTAAAAATTTTTAAAAAACTTTTCATATTCATCATAATCAAAATTATTTCTATGTTTTGCTAAGTATACAAGTGACCACCTATAATGTATTTGTAACTCTAAAGCCTTTTGTAGCACTGTATTTTCTTTATATTTTTCTAATCTTTTCGTGTAGTCTTCCAGCTTAGACAACATTTCCTCTCTAACTAATATCACCTGTGCTATATTCTCAGCTTTGCTTCTAGTCAAATCATATTGTTCATAATAATTATACCAACCATCCTTCAATATGGCATCCAAAGAGGCAAAATGTGCGTTTAAAAATGCATTATTAAACTCTGAAATTTCTACTATTCCACGCTTTTCTAAGTTTCTCCTTATCGTATTTGTAAAACTATGATAGCGTTCTAGATTTTTTAATACATTATCTTGAGCGTGTAAAGAACTTTCAATATTGAATACATCAAAGCGAATGTTATCTAATTCACTCCATTCCGCACGCATAAAAATCTCAACATTTTTATTTATTCTTCCTTCACTAATAAGTGTTTTAAATTTATCATCATAGGAATCAAATCTATTAAAAATAAAAAACACAAAAACCAAAATAACAACATTTAAAAAGTAAATAAACTTCAATATAGCCCCTCTCACAAAAGCCATATTATAACAATACTGGCATTTTCTGTAAAGATTATTTACTATTCTGTTAAAATGGTTCAATTTTTTTTGCTATTTCTTCTGATACCTCCGCTAATTGCAGCTCTTCTGCTGGTGTTTTCTCTAAATAATCTTTGAGTGCTTTTATGTTATTTAGCATTGCTCTTTGGCTTGGATCACCACCTTGCAATTTAGAAAGATTAGTGACATATTCATGGTATACCTGCGTTACCATACCCTTTACTTTTCCTATATTCGCTGCATAATCACCATACTTTAAAAGATAATCTTTTTCAAGATTTGGTATTTTTTTGCCCCCAGTATCACTATTGTAAAACATTTTTGCCAAACCTATGATAACAGCATTATTTCTATTCTTAAAGTATTCTTCTTGAGTTTCCAAATCAATAATATCACCAGTTAGGTTAGCTATAAATCTATTCAAGCCTGGAGTTACTCCACTATTTTCTTCGAGCAGTGGCATAAAAGATAGGATATTTCTAAATGCTACCTCTGTACTAATTAAAGTCTTATTTTGTGAAGTTATATTTTCATGTGTTTGTTTGGTATTTATTTCATTATTTAATTTATAATTATTCATAAAATGTTGCATAAAAAAACTAGGTTGTGGTTTTTGAGGCTGTATTACTTGCGTATTTTGCAATACACTTAGTGTATTACTTTTACCTGCTTCCCCCTCATATCCACTATTAGTTTTAAGATTTTTATTTTTTATCTTTGGTGTATTGCTCCACATTTTCTCCATTGCATTTTGTGTATCTCTTTGTGTGCTTTGTGCTATATGTTCATTTCTAGCAAGTGGCTCTCTTTGTGTAGTTGTGTTAGCCTCTGTTGTATCGCTTACATTTTCCTGCTGTGATATATAGCTAGAGATAGGTGAGTTGCTACTACTTTGTAATCCCATATACTCCTCATAGCCTCTTTGGAGTATATCATTATCTAGTTTCATACTTCTATATTGTTCTCTTTGCAGTGGATTTAGTTCATTTCTAGCGTTAAACTGCTTTAAAACGAAGTTGTTTTGCCACTCTTGTTGTTTTAGCCTGTTTTTCTCTTGTTCTTTTTGGAAGTCAAAGGATTCTCTTTGGAGCTTAAATGCTTCTTGTTGCATTTTTTGTTGTTCTAGTGCTCTTTGCTTTTGGAATTCATCATTTTCCTTTAGCCTAGATCTTTCATCTATTTTTTCTAACGCTTCTCCAAAGGAGGCAAACCCACCAAAAAGAGAACTAGTAGCCCTATCCCTCTCTTTAGCTATATTTTGCATATTTTGAGCCATTAATGCTAGATATTGCCCACCATCATTGTTGTGTCGTCTCATCTTCTACTCCTAAAAGTTCTCTTTGCAGTCTTAAAAAACCATTTGGATACACTCCAAGCTCAAAGCATTCTAAGAACAATTCTACTAGCTTTCTGTCTTTATTGGTTGCATTTTTATCGTGCTCTAGCTTAGCACAAAAATAATCCAAAAAACTCACATCAAGCTCACTAAAGTCCAAGCACTTCTTGGCAATCTCAAAACTTAAGCTACCTTCACAAGGATAAACTAAAAATTTATTTCCTAAGCTATCTTTGTAAAATAGCCCACTCTCCAAAACTCTAAGCAAGTTAATCCCTCTTTGTAGCTTTAGCTTTCTGTGTTTATTATCATATTTATCAACAACATAGCAGTCATTAGATTCATATGGATAATCTATTTCACAATACAAAGTGCTTTGCAGAATCATTTATAGCCTTGTGTGCTTCTTGCTCTCTAGCTCTATCTTCTTTATACATTGCACTTTGTTCTCTCCATTGTTGTTCTAGTAAGTTATTTGCTCTTTTTTGTTCTTTTAGTGATTTTCTAGCGTTGTAAAACCCAGCAATACCACCAGCAATATTTGCCACACCTCCTATTGTGCTACCTATATTTCCTAGTCCTCCAAGCTTGTCGTTAAATCCTTTTAGATTCCCATAAATATTGCTAAAGAGACCACCACTTTTTGCTGTATCAAGTGTGCTAACTCCTTTTAATGTATCTTGCCAACCGCCATTTATATAGTTTTGAATAGGAGTTATTCCGCTATTTAGCGTTGCACCACCATAGCCTAAGGTGCTTTTGCTCTTTTGCCAAGCAGTCATTTTATCTCTCCACTTTTAATTATTTCTACTATTTTTCTGCTTCTAACGCCTACTTGTCTATACCATTTGCTACTCTCTAGCCCTTGTGCTACTTTATTCCAGTTTCTAGCTTCTATTGCTTTAATTGTGTTTTTAAAAGTGCAAAACCCTCTAAAGCCTAGATTATACACCATATCACATAATGCACCTTTTCTTGCAGTATCTAAGCTCTTAAACCAAGCAAAATTAGAATCTAACTGCTTATAACATCTCTCTAGCTCACTTCTTAGCCACTCTTTTGCTACTTCCTTACTTACTTTGCCGTTCTCTAGCATTTTCTTTTCATCTTCGCTTAGTGGGTTTGCTTCTATGTTCCTACCATATCCTATCGTATCATATCCAGCAGGGCATTTATACACATGCTCGACAAACCCTTCGCTTATTGCTGTATGCTCTATTATTTTTTCTATTGTTTCTTTCATTACTTGCTCCTTTTTGCTTTGCATTTTAGGAGTTTTAAAGATAGGTTGTAAGGGATAATTTCCCCCTTTTTTGCCACTCCACCAAAAGGCTATAATTAAGGTGATATTTTTAGGAGTTATTATGGACCATGTAGAATTTATAAATCTTATGCTTAGCGATGGGAATTTTGGTTTTGGCGTTGTTATTGGGAGTATTATTGGTGTATTTCTTATGGGAAGACACAAGGACAAAGAATTGCAAAGCAAACTAAGAGAGATAAAACAAAAAGACGACGCACTAGACAAGGCAGAAAGGAGGAGGGTTGAAGAGTCAAAAGCAAATAGAGAAGAGATAGAAAAGCTAAAAGAAGAATTAGTAAATTTAGAAGCTAGAAAGAACAAAGAAATAGCTTCTCTAAAAATATCAGCTTCTGCTAAAGAGTTTAAATTATAAGCAACAAACCACGATTCTAAGGCACTCTAAGTAAGATTTGATTATAATTTGCCGTGAAGTTTGTAACTCTTAGTGAAGAGTTCGAGGCTTCACTAAGAGAATCGCTCCACGAAAGGAGGATTTTCTTTATGTTCAAAATCATTTTGATTATAGCATTAATTTGCTTGATATCAACACCTATTTATTAAAGGTGGCTTAAGGAGATTTTCCTTAAGCAGTGATTTTTAGCATATTTAAATACAAGATTATATCCTCCAAATTCTACCTTGTGCTTTTAGCATTCTTTGTGGAATTCTTTGACCATTTTCTATCTTGCTTGTTATTTTTGGTTTGCATTCTTTGAAATATAATGCTGTGCTTAGTGCGTCTATGCAGTCGTTTTTCCTATGTGGTTTCTCTGGGTTAAAGGAAGCTAGTTGCTTTTTTACCTTATCTACTCCTAGTGCAGTGCTTAGGTATCTTAGATAGCCAGTATTTAGATATGGTTTCATACTTGATATTTTTTGCATTTTGGAGATTTCTTTTATTGTTGGATATGTTTCTATTTGGTTTGTTATTGGAGATTTGCTATCTCTTTTTAGTCTCTCATTTACCTTTAGCACTTCTTTTTGCAATAGTCGATATAGCATTAGCCCACCACCAGCACCTTCTATAAATATTTTAGAATCTCTATACTTTAATGCCATTTCAATTATATTATTGCACATTGCCTCTTCATCAAAGATTCCTGCTATGCAGTCTTTAAGAGTATATCTTGGTAGAGAATCAAAGCTATCAACTCCAACAACAACAATAGCTCTATCATCTGCCTTTAGACTTAGAGATTCGGCATTGTCAATAAAGATATAGTCATTACACCCATCTAGCTCATATGACGCAATAGGAGTGAAGTTAGATATATCAAAGTATCCACTCTCCCTTGCTTGTGGCTCTTGTTGCATTTGTGTTTGGAAGTCATCTTCTCCCATTTCTTGTTTCAATATCTCTAGCTCTTCAAGCGTGTGTCTATCTTTAAAGAGTGGTTCTCTTGCCTCTCTTTTATAGCTAAAGCTTCCTATTTTGTAAATTTCTTCCTTTTCGTTTATAGCTTGTAGTTTTAAGATTCTCCAGGATTCTATTATGCTCTTACTTACATTTCTTTCATTTAGCAAATACCCACATAAATCCTCATCGCCCAACCTTTGCATTAGTATTACAATACTAGATTCATTGTCTTTCAAACGACTTAGCACACTTCCTTGAAAGTTATTATTTACCATTTATTTGGTTCATCATTAAATAAATGTGTAAAAATTTCACTATTAAAATCTTCGCTTTGCAATACCTGAATTATTTTTTTAATAACTTTTAAATCGTTTTTTAATAATGCTTCTTTTTTGAGTAAATTGAATTTATCCCTTCCTATTAATTTTATTATTTCTAGTTGATTATTCTCAACTTCCACCTGTATATTATGAGGAATTTCATTATTTATCTCATCGTTAATAGATAGGGATTCTGATTTAATTTCTACATCTAGTATCTTTTCTTGATTATTATCTTCATTTAGAGATTCAAATAAATATACCTCACCTATAAAATATTTAAACATTCTTCCGCTTCTACCTATAATATTTTTATAAGTAAAATGATTTATATTTTTTGTTCCATTTTTTTATCCCATAAAATAAGATTTTTTGCTGGAATATTAACCCCCTCTATTAAAGAAGATGTAGAAACAATGGTTTTTAGTAAATCTTTTTCTTCAAATAATCTTACTTGCAATTGTGATAGACATCTATGAAGCTTTCCATGATGTATTCCCACGCTAATTTTTAGTGTATCATTAAGGTAGTGTTCTCCATAATGTTTTGATAACCATTTTGCAAAATTTTCCAATAAAGCATTTGAATTTTCTATAATGGCGTTTTCCACCAAGATTTCGCAAACTTTCTTTATATTGCTTTGACTTTGGGTATAAACTAGAGTTTTTTCATCTTTTTTTATTATCTCTAGAATTTTTTCTTCTTTTTTAAAGTCCTCATCCTTATAGCATTTATTAATATGAATAAAAACAGTGTTGAAGTTAAGGCATTCAAATTCCATTCCTTTGCAAAGAATACTATTTTCATTTTTTATCTTATCTATATTAGGGCAAATATAATATCTTTGATTAGAAATACCTGTATATTTTAAAATGGCATTTTGCAATGGAGCAAATCTTTCATTTTCGTATTCCTTTGATATTTTATAAAACTCATCAACAATAAAAAAATCAAGCTTTATATTTTCTTTGTTAATAAATGGAAAATATTCAACTGCTCTTTCTGGAGAAAAAATAAAGATATTGTTATTTCTTAAATTGGTTTGCTGGGTAGTTGTGATTATGTTATAGTTATAAAATTTCCTTATTAGTCTTCTTCTAGCTTCATCCAATAAAGAAATAGTAGGGACAATAATTAATATATTTTTTGGTTTTTTCATGGCTATTAGGGCATCGATAATGAAGCTTTTGCCAAAACTTGTTGGAGCAGAAAGAATAAGGCTTTCATTACTTAGAAGTCTTTTTAAAACCCTTGATTGCTCTCTATGTAAAACCATTGGTTCACTTTCTCCAATATCTGTTTTAAAGCATTCTAGCAAGAATCTATCTGTTAAAATTGAAGTGGCTTGATTCATATAAGGATATAATCCAAATTGTCTGATAAGATGATTTAGTATAGGCGGATATAAAGCTTTATCTTGAATTTCATTAAGTAAATACAAAAGCTTTTCCTTAGCTTCTGCTTCATTGTTGTTATCATTTAGATTTTCATATATCTTTACACATTTATCAAAAATTTGTTCGTTAGCTAGCGTTTTTGTAACTCTCAAAAATTTGATTTATTTTGCTCACAATTTCCTTCTTGTCAGGAACAGGAAATAAAATTATGTGAAATTTTATTCTATCGATATATGCAATTTCATTTGAAAGTTTTTTAATTTCCTCTGATATTTTATTCCCCTTTTTCTTATGAAAGTTTTTTATCATTGTCTTATAATCATCGGTAATTTCCTCGATGCTTTTTGTATGATCACAATCGTAAATAATAGATATTGGCACATGCAAAATGCCTTTTAATCTATCAAGTTTAATATTCCCATTAATAATTTGCTTGAAACTTGTCAATGTGCTTGTCTGAATGTTATGATGTTCTGCTAGATTATCTAATTCATGTGGATTTGCAATTATTCTAGCTTCATTAAGAATAATTTCGTCACTTAAATTATCTTTTATAGATTTTATAACATTTGTTATAGCTCCATTTAAATTATCGTATAGCTTTGATTCGCCTAGCCACAAATGGCATTCTTGGTTTTCTATAGTTAGATGAACGCTATCAAATCCGAATACTTCCATATTGCGATTTTGTTTATGAAAAATCTTAGGCACAATAGGTAGAGCATTATAATATTCCCTCATAATACCATGGAGGAAAATTTCTCCTATCTCTCCACTTTTGTAATCTATTTTTAGTTTTGAGATAGCTTTATCTAAAATTTCGCCTTCTTTGCCTGCTAAACTTTGCCTTTCTTGTTCTGTTAGAGCACATTCTTTTAAATTAGTAATAATAAAATTTCTAAAATTTTTCATTTTCCATTTTTTGCTTTCAAATTGATTTGAAATAGATAGTAAAAAATGATGATATTGATGACATAGAGTTTCATCCAAAATCATAACAAAATTATCATTGTCAGGATTTTTTACATAAGTATTTATCATTTCTTTTTCCATATTTTTACCCTGCGTAGATTTTCCTCTGCAACTCCTCTATACTACTTCTTAGCATAGGGATTCCGCCAAAGTCCTCTGTTATCTCATATGCCTTACCAAGTGAGCTAAGCTCCAGCAGTCTGCCAAGATTGTTAAAATCATTAATCCCATGCTCTTTATAATATCCAAGCAAAAATTCTATAAGCTTTATTGCCCTTTCTTTGTGGAATTTTGATAAAAAGCCACTATTTTTCACACTTGGCACCCGCTCACTGCGTGAGACTATCTCGCTATTAAAGCTAATATGTGCAAAAATATCATAAATATCGCAATCTTTTCGCTCAAAAATCTCTTTTAGATTCTCTAACACCTCACTATCTATACCCTCATTTGCAAGACTTTTTAAAAAAGTGTCTCTATTTTCTGCATTGCTCCACATCTCTTGCAATTTCTTTTCATTATTATAGAAGCTCCCAAGCTTACCGATTAAGAATTCTAAAAACTCCTTTGTGCCTAGTGGTTTGCCATCTCCTCCTATGTAGCGTGTCTCTATATCTAGCACTTTTAGCTTTGTACCTTTTAGGTGGATTATTACCTTTTCTTTTGGAGTGTCGCTACCTTTACTACCACTTTTACCCTCCCTTATAGACTTAGAATCTTCCCTATCATCTCCGCTTATAACATTACTCTCCCCATCCCATTTTGGATCATAAAAGAGCTTTGTAACCCCAAAGAAATCTAAGATTATAAAAAAGTCCTTACCCTCATAGATTCTCGTGCCTCGCCCTATGATTTGCTTAAACTCTATCATCGAGCCTATATTTGCTAAAAGCACGATATTTCGCACATTTCTTGCATCTACACCAGCTGTTAGCATTTTGGAGCTTGTAAGGATTACTGGATATTCTTTATCATTATCTTGAAATGCTTTTAGATAATTTAGCCCGATAACCCCCTCATCGCTTGTAACCCTCACACAATAATCCTCTCTTGGTATTTTCTTAAACTTATCAATAGCCACTTTCATGGCACTTGCATGGGCTTGATTGGCACAAAAGATAATTGTTTTATCCATAGGATTAATAAGCTCTAGAATCTTTTTAGCGATAAATTCATTATATTTTGGAAGTGTGATAGTGCGTTCAAACTCGCCTAGCTCATAATACTCTTTTTCTAGCTTTCCTTGCACCAAATCATCAGGATTGTGCGTATAGCCATCATTTAAAGAGGTTATGATACGCTTGACTTTATAAGGTGTTAAAAAGCCATCTTCTATGCCCTCTTTTAGACTATACTCATACACTGCATCACCAAAGTATTTATAAGTATCTACATTATCGCTTCGCTTTGGCGTGGCAGTAAGCCCCAAATGCACCGCACTTTTAAAATACTCTAGCACAGCCCTCCAGCTACCCTCATCATTTGCCCCACCTCTGTGGCACTCATCAATGATAATAAGATCAAAGAAGTCTTTAGGATACTGCAAATAAAACTTACTCTCTATCTTCTCTTGTGTGCTCCCTTTTTCTTCTCTCTCTTGGGATTTATCCGCACTACTTAAACTCTGATAGATTCCAAAAAACACATCACCACTTGTAGGCACTCTGCCTCCATTTTTCTTTAGCTCCTCTGCACTGATTTCTTTACAATCACTTTCTATATAGTTAAACTCACTTAAAGCTTGATTACGCAAAGTAACACGATCACAAAGAAATAAAATCTTTGGCTTTCTATTAGCATTCTCTAAATTCCACCTAGCTTCAAGGAGGCGATAGCAGAGTGCAAAGGCTATGGCAGTCTTACCTGTGCCAGTGGCTAGAGTAAGTAAGATTCTATCTTTGTTATTAATTAGGGCTTGCACCACTCTATCTACTGCGATTTTTTGATAATAACGCAATTCTTTTTGTGGGATTTGGTATTCTCTTTGGGTTAAAAGCTTGTATTGCCACTCTAGTAGATTTCCAAAAGTCCTAGCAAATAAAATCTCTGGGCTTGGAAATTCCTCTATATACTCACCCTTTAAATAATACATATCATATTCAAAAATCTGCTTACCATTTGTCGCATATACAAAGCGGATATTTAAGATTTTGGCATATTCTATGGCTTGTGATAGCCCAGAGAAAGAATCTTTATCTAATCTTTTAGCTTCAATGATGGCTAGATTATTATTTTGAAAGCTAAGCAGGTAATCTGCAAATTTTTTCACTCCCCTTTTATTACCAGGTAGCTTTCTACCATCGGTAAAATAATACTCTCGCTTTATACAATCCTCATTCCAATGAGACTCTTTTAACTTTGTATCAATAAACTTTACTCTTGTATCTGCTTCACTTAACAACATAACCCCTACAACAAATCCCTATCAAAACTCTTATAAATCCTAAGTAATGCAATAAATAAAGCTGTAATAGCAGGACCTAAGACAATCCCCCAAAATCCAAAAGAAGTAAGCCCAGCAATAATGGCAAAAAATATCAGCATTTCATTTATCTTTAGCTCTGCTTTTATTAGCACCCTATTTATAAATGCGATAATAATTGGTTTTAGGCCATTATCTGCCAATGTAGCAATTACTACAATAGAATACAAAGAAACAATAATTGCATTACTTAAATTCCCTAAATATAGCTCATATAATGCAACTGGTAGCCAAACTAAAGTCCCTCCAACAACTGGAACTAATGAAGCAAAACCATAAAAAACACCAAACAAAAAGGCATTATATCCATAGAAATAAACAAAGATTCCAAACAAGAATCCTTGCAATACCATTGAGACTATCGAACTATAAAAAACTACCCCAATTACTGCACTAACTTCGTTATATATTTCCCTAGTCTGCGTAGAATTAAGTGGTATTAACTCCAAGATATATCTTCCAAAACTAGCACCATAGTAGTAAAAAAAGAACAAAAACACCATAATAAAAAACATATCATTTATAAAGAAGATTCCACTCTTGCTTGCCTCTGTAAATATAGCTAAAGCCTTATTGACAACAGAGCCTATATCAATTTCGTTTATTTTGTGTAATAAATTTACTATCTCATTTGATATTTTATTTGGCAGATATTCTAATGCCTCCATTACAACGCTTGTTATACTCACATTTATATGTGTTGCAAATTTTTGTAAATTTGCAAAATCAATTGAACTTGCCATATTGGCTAAATTGATAACTACATAAAGCAATGGCACAAAACATAACAACAAAAGCAAAAGAATCATAATGCTTGAAGAGAAGAATCTATTGTTAAGTCTTTTATTTATAAGAAAATAAATCTCTTGAGTAGATAAAAACAACAAAAACGCTATTAAGAGATTCATTAAAAACGGAGAATAAAGCTTTAAAATAGCTAAAAAGACTAAAAGTAAAATCCCCAAAAAGAAGATTCTGCCCCCTTTACTCTTATCTATCACTATTGTGTCCTAGAAGGATACATAAATACACTTTTTCTAAACACCTCTATTGCCTTATTGTCCACTGCATAAGCACGAATCTGTATAGGTATGTGAGTATCTTTTATATCGCTTTGTGCTAGGTTATTAGTAGTTTGTAATACCACTATTTGCTTATACTTTTCACCTGATTTTATTTTGAATGTTTTACTAGGGCGCTTTATTGTGATATTTGGATTACCTACCACTTCAAAGTAAAATTCATGCTCTAACTTATCTGTATTTTGGAATAAAAATACATAAGAATTCTCAACAACACCATTATCTCTTATAGTATAAAGCTCACCACGATTTATATTAAGTAGCATACTCTCTTTTGTAGAACCCATGATTATAAGCCCGATAAATACAGCACACAAAGCAACAATATAAGCAATAGTCTTAAACCTAAAATACCTAACCTTTAGTCTATCTTCTATGGCTTGAGGGCTAGTCCATGAAATAAGTGTTTGCTTACCCAAATTACCCATTACCTTTGTGCATTCATCTGCACATTCTAAGCAATTTATACATTCTAGTTGCATACCTTTTCTTATATCTATGTGAGTTGGACACACCTTTACACATGCTTCACAGCCTGTGCATTCGGCATTTAAAGTCTCTGGCTTTTTCCATAGCTTCACACCTTGTGCGTTAAATACCTCTCCACCCCTTTTATAATCATAAGTAGTCATAATCGTATCATTATCATACAATACGCTTTGCACACGGCTATAAGGACACATATAAATACAGAAATTCTCTTTTAAAAATACAACATCAAAAATCAAAAATATAGTAAATCCAAGCAAGAAAATCATTAAATATTTATGCTCTAATGGCTCTTGTAAATAGGCAAAAAAATCATGTGGAGGAACAAAATACCACATAAGATTCGATGCAGCAACAAAGGCTAAAACAGACCAAATACAAATTGCTACAAATTTCTTTAGTTTATTGATCCCAAGCTCCATATTTGGCTCTAACTGCTTGTTTTCTCTTCTTTTTCTTAATTTTAGAATTTTAGTTTCTATCAAATCTCTATAAATTACTCTAAATATAGTCTGCGGACATGCCCACCCACACCATATTCTACCTGCTAGAGTTGTTAAGAAAAATATCGCTAAAAACATCAAAATAAGCAAAAAAGGCATTAAATATAGCTCTTGCATATCAAATACCACACCTAGTAAATGCAACTGCTTATGATCAAAAGATAGCAAAAATATCTGATTTCCATTAATTTTTAAAAAAGGAATAATTAGCAATATAAAAGACGCCACGAGATAGACAAAATATCGTTTTTTTAAATATTTAACACCACTTATTTTTGCTACCTTGCTTCTATTTTCCATGCACCACTCCGCCGAATTAAAGTTCAAAAATTATAGGACAAAATACTAAAAATTAAATAAAGATTCATGCAGTCTTTAAAGTAATAACAGCCAATACAATAATAATAATTCCAACCCAACCTATAGGCTTTAGCTTTTGTTTAAAAAAATACCACCCACCAATTGTAGTTCCTAATATACCAATAGAACCCCAAAGTGTATAGGCAATGGCAAGCTTCATCCCACCTTCAACACTAAGTGCCAACAAATAAAAAGCTCCCCAAACAAGAAAAATAGATAAAAATCCCCACTTTAAATTCCTAAAACCATCTGATTTATTAAGCGTTAGATTAGCAATAATATCGAGTATAGCTGCTAAAATTACATAAAATAAATAAATATTAAACATATAATTAACCCCAAATTAAGCTTTCGTAGAATCTTCATGGTATTCGCCAAGATTTACCAAAATAATCCCGAGCAAAGCTAGTGCAAGACCGATATATTCTTGAATCTTAAGACTAGTATCAAATATAAAAACTGCAATAATTGTAATAAGGCTAAGACCAACTATCTCCCATATGGCATATGCTGTGCCTACATTTATCTTGCGTATGGCTAATGACATGAAATAATAAGCAATCCCAATCATCAAAAACATAAATCCATAAATCATTATTTTGTCATCTTCCCCAGTATAGTTCATAACAGATACGCCAAAGACTTCACAAACAATAGCTAACAATAAAAAAATCCATGCCTTAAGCATCAAAAACCTCACTAAATCCCATAAAATATTGTAAAAATCAAACTACAGATTATATCATAAAGGATAAATAAATAAAAAATTGCTAGAATTTAGAATCTGTTTAAAGTTAATTGATAATATTTAGTAGATTATTTTAAGGATTTTTTATTTTTATATCATGTATAGAATAGAACTTTTTGATTACTCCATAAATTTCGGCACACTACCAAAAATCACTCACGATGGCAAAGTATTAATAATTAGTAACCCAAAAATAAGCGGACTTCATATGCAAAAGTTGCTAAAAAACATACAAGCACGAGAAATATATATATGCACGATAGATGATGGCGAGGAATACAAAACAATGGCAAGTGTAGAATCCATACTCCAAAGTGCCTTTAATCACAAGCTAGATAGAAAATCACTTTTTATTGCATTTGGAGGTGGAGTTATTGGAGATATTGTAGGCTTTAGTGCTGGAATCTTTATGCGTGGGATACCATTTATCCAAATTCCAACCACACTTCTTTCGCAAGTGGATTCGAGCATTGGTGGTAAAGTTGGTATCAATAATAATTATGGCAAGAATCTAATAGGACTTTTTAATCAACCAAAAGAAGTGTTTATCGATGAATCTTTTTTAAAGACACTGCCTAGTAGAGAATTTAATTCAGGATTTGCAGAAATAATCAAAATGGCTGTATGCTTTGACAAAGAATTCTTCTTACAACTACACAAATATGATGATAAAAATCTTCTTGATACAATAAAAATGGCAGTAAGAATAAAAGCAAAGATAGTAAAAGAAGACGAAAAAGAAAACGGAATAAGAGCTGCACTAAACTATGGACATACATTTGCACATGCAATAGAGCTAGAAACAAACTACAAAAAGCTTCTACATGGAGAGGCTGTAAGTATAGGTATGGTAATGGCAAATAGCCTAGCTTTAAAACTAAACCTGATAAGCAATGAAGAATCTCAAAATATAAAAAACTTACTAGAAGCATTCAATTTACCTACAACTTATAAAATAAACAATATAAATAATTTTAAAAGCCTAATGCTTTTAGATAAAAAATCACAAAACAATAAAATAAAATTTGTCCTGCCAAAAGGCATAGGTTCTTTTGCACTTAATGATGATGTATCAGATTTAATATTAGATGAGGTTTTAAGAGAATTTGCATGAAAATCTTTATTGTTGTATTATTATTTTTTTTGCCACTTTTCTCAAACCAAAATATACCAAAAATAGATTCACAAATAAAAAAAATAGATAACTTTCTAAACAACCACAACAACCCATGGATAAAAAGATATAAAAGCTATAAAACATATCAACAAGTAGAATTTAACATAATCAAAACGCAAGAAAAAATAGAAAGTCTGCAAAAAGAAAAAATAACCATTGATATACAAAACCAAATAAATAATCTACAAAGAAATTTAGACACATTACAAAAACAAAAAGATATATTATCAAACTACAAAGATAGTCCATTTATTGATCTAACTACACCGCAAGATTTAGGTAAGACCCCAAATGTAACCAATATATTTCTAATAGTAAAAGCCCTATCATACATGAAACAATCAAACGAAACACTAAAAACACTACAAAAAAACTATCAGTCTCTATTAGAAAACATAGAATACCTAAAACAAAAAGATAGATTACTAAAAGAATTACTAGAGATTTATGATAAAGATAAAGATAATATTATCGCATTTTGCAAGCTAAATTCTTGTCTTTTTGAAAATACATACAAAATACAAATGCAGCTAAACGACACACTAGGAGCATTTAGAGTTTTAGAGGCAACTAGAAATGTGTTTGTTACAACCTTAGAGTTTTTAGAAAAAGATATAGCAGATAGTAATGAACTAATAAAATCACAAGTAAAAGCCCAAATAATAAAAGGAGCGTATATAGGAATTACGATTCTTATTTTATTTGGCATTGCATTATCTATAAAATTAGCAGTTAAAAAATACATACATGACAATGAAAGAATCTACACAACAAACAAAATAATAAACTTCCTAAACATAACACTAATCATACTTATTTTACTTTTTGCATATTTAGATAATGTTACATATCTTGTAACCGTGCTTGGCTTTGCTTCTGCTGGTTTGGCTATTGCCATGAAAGACTTATTTATGTCAATTCTTGGCTGGATTGTAATAGTAGTAAGCGGTGCTGTGCATGCAGGAGATAGGATAAAGGTAATAAAAGATGGTGCAGTATATGTCGGTGACGTCTTAGATATATCAATCCTTAGAACAACGCTATATGAGGATATAACACTAACTACATATATGGATAATAGGCGTGCTGGAAGGGTTATTTTTATACCAAATAATTTCATTTTTACAACAATGTTTTCAAATTATTCTCATAGTGGACTAAAAAGCGTATGGGACGGGATTGACTTTACAATCACTTTTAACTCTGATCATATAAAAGCATGTCATATAGCAAGAGAATGTGCAAAAAAATATGCCAAAGGATACACCGAATCTACAAAAAAACAATTCAATAAACTAAGAGATAAATACACAATAAAAAACACAAGCGTAGAGCCAAGAGTATTTAGCTTCTTAGAGCCAAATGGAATTAGAATCTCTGTATGGTATCTAACTGATGCATTCTCCACACTTGCAATTAGAAGTAGTATAAGCAGTGAAATAATAAGTGAAATAATAAAAGAGCCAAACATAAAGATCGCATATCCAAGCACAACTATATATCATGGAGATGCACTTAAAGATTCAAAACAAATAACAGATGGGATAATACCCAACATATAAAAATATAGGAAATATTATGCAAAAACCTAAAGTATATTTTAAAACATTTGGTTGTAGGACTAATTTATTTGATACTCAAGTAATGATAAACTCACTAAAAGATTTTCATAAAACAAATTATGAAGAAGATTCAGATATTGTGGTGGTTAATTCTTGCACAGTTACAAATGGTGCTGATAGTGGCGTTAGAAACTACATAAACAGACTCCAAAATGAAGGCAAAAAAATATACTTCACTGGTTGTGGAGTGGATACACAAGGCAAGAATCTCTTTGATAAAGGGCTTGTATTTGGAGTTTTTGGACATTCTTTAAAAGAAAGCATAAATGATTTATTGAAAAAACAACACAACTTTTTTTTCAAAGGCGACAATGAAAGCTTAGATTCAAACATAGTATCTGATTTTAGCGGTAAAAGTAGAGCTTTTATAAAGATACAAGAAGGTTGTAACTTTGCTTGTTCGTATTGCATTATCCCACAAGTTAGAGGAAAAGCTAGAAGCTTTGAGCTAACAAAAATAATAGAACAAATAAAAATACTATGCGATAATGGATTTAGCGAATTTGTCCTAACAGGGACAAACATGGGAAGCTGGGGAATAGATAAAAATGAAAAATTATCACAATTAATAGAAAGTATATGCGATATAGATGAAGTAAAAAGATTGAGACTTGGGAGTTTAGAGCCTTCGCAAATAGATTCTAGTTTTCTTTCAGCATTACAAAACCAAAAAATTGAAAGACATCTACACATAGCATTACAACACACTTCACCAACAATGCTAAAGATAATGAATCGCCAAAATATATTTAAAAATGACTTAGAATTATTTACAAAACTACAAAAAATGGGTTTTGCACTAGGGAGTGATTATATAGTGGGACACCCTGGAGAGAGTGAAGAGATATGGAATGAAGCCATGACAAATTTCAAACTTTTAAATCTAACTCACATACACAGCTTCATATATAGTAAAAGAGATGGCACACGCTCAAGCACTCTAAAAGATACAATAAATGGCAATATCTCAAAAGAACGCAAAAAACAAATAGAAGAAATAGTAAATCAAAATAATTACAACTTCAGAAAAGATATACAAACTTTAAAAAAACCACTAAAAGTGCTAATAGAAACAAGCAAAGAAAATGGAGATTCTTATATCTCACATGGATTTGATGAGTATTACAATAAAATAGAAATAACATCAAAAAACAAGCTAGATAAATGGATAACCATAAATGACTTTGTAGCTAAAAATGAGGGAAATTATGCAGAAATATAAACTTCTAACAATAGGTATAGTCCTATCAATAATCGCTGGTATCTTACTTTTATATATATCATCAAAGGATAGATCAATACTAATAAGTGCAAAAGAAGCCACAACAATTCTGCAAGAAAAGTCCCCAAGTGAAGCAATAATAAAGGGAGATTATATATATTTCTCACTAAATTCTCACAACTATAAAGTCGCAAAAGATAGCATAGACTTAAAAGAAATCGGACAACAAGTGCCAATAGAAATACAACAAACAAGCTCATTTCAAAATACTATCGTTGAAATTTTAGCCATTGTTTTTGTTGTTATTGTAATTTTATACATAATTGCAAAACTAAACCAAAAACAACAGAATCTAGAAATAAAACAAATAAGACCAAATAATAAAAAAATAGAAGAAGCAAAGGAATTAGCAAATAACGCTTTTGATCTACACAGAATAAAGCCAATACAATCAAATATCACATTTGATGATGTAGCAGGTATTAGTGAAGCAAAAGATGAGCTGGAAGAAATAATTAGCTATCTAAAAGAACCACAAAAATATCAAGAATTTGGGATAAAACTTCCAAAAGGAGTGCTATTAATTGGACCTCCAGGAGTTGGTAAAACACTAATAGCAAAAGCTCTAGCAAGTGAAGCAAATGTGCCATTTTTCTATCAAAGCGGAGCAAGTTTTGTCCAAATATATGTAGGAATGGGTGCCAAGAGAGTAAATGATCTCTTCACAAAGGCAAAGCTAAATGCTCCATCAATAATATTTATCGATGAAATTGACGCTGTAGGAAAAATAAGAGGTGGAGGAAGAAATGAAGAAAGAGAAGCAACTCTAAATCAACTGCTAACAGAAATGGACGGCTTTGAAGATAGCAATGGAGTAATAGTAATAGGTGCTACAAATAACATTGAATCTATGGACGAAGCATTGCTTAGAAGTGGTAGATTTGATAGAAAAATATTTGTAGAACTACCAAATTTACAAGAAAGAATAAAGATTTTAGAAGTGCATACAAAAAATAAAAATTGTAATTTTGACTATGAAGAAGTAGCAAAGCTATGCGTTAGTTTTAGTGGAGCCGCTATTGCTTCACTAATTAATGAAGCAGCCCTAAATGCAATCAAAAGAAAATCAAAAGTAATAGAAAAAGAAGATATCCTAGCTGTAAAAGATAAAGTAATGATGGGCGTTAGAAAAAAACTAAGCCTAAATGATAAAGAAAAAGAAATTCTTGCATATTATCAAAGTGCAAAAGCCTTTAGTGCTTATTGGCTTGAAGTGCCTTTTGAGAAAGTGACACTAATGAATGATGGAATAAAATATATAGATAAAGAATTTTTAGGAAAAAATGAACTAGAAAATAAAATAAAGATTCATCTATCTGGAATTGCTGCACTAGAGCTAATATATGAAGAATCTTACTCTCATTGCAAAAACGATCTAAAAGATGCAAAAAACATAGCATACAAAATGGTCGAATCATACGGCATGGGAGAGTATCTAATAGGAAAAGAAGAAGATACACTAAAGATACTTGAGATGTGTAAAAAAGACAGATTTGACTTTTTTAAAAATCACAAACTTTTATTAGAAAAGCTAAAAGATAAACTACTAGAGAATGAAAAACTAACGATAAATGAAGTAGCAAAGATAATAAATGATAATTTTTAACTCCAAAAAAGCACTAAAATTGATACCTAAAAAGCTATTAACACAATTTAGTGTGATTGATTCAATAAATGTCGAATCTTCGATAAACTGCACAATATCGTTGCTAGAAAACAATAAAAGAATCCAAGCTTTAATTTTGGTGTTCCCAAGATTTAAACATAAAAACCTATTACCAAAACTAGAAAAAATAAACAACTTCAAATGCGATATATACTTTATACAACGCAAAGCACGCTACAACAAAGAATTAGAAAAACTGGGGATCTTAATTTTATTATAAACAATCAAATAAAAAACAATAAAAATAACAAAAAACTATGCAATGAGATGAGCAACTAAAGAAGATCTTTAGTTGCTCATCTACCACATTGCCACTCTATTTCTCTAGCACCAAATACGCCATTAGCACTTGGCATACCATCTACTTGAATGAACATTCCGGGCTTTAATGCTGTGAATTTTTCATGTGTATCATAAGCACCAAATGCACCACAATCATCACCCTTTAATTCAGTATATGGAAACACTTGAACTACTATACTAGCACCACCATTGCCAGATAAAGTAATTGTCTTAGCAGCATTATCAACTGCGGTTATTTGACCATACATATCCATATCTGCATACGCAGAAGAACCAAGCCCCAAAGCCAACAAAGATAAAACAAGTAATTTTTTTATTTTCATAAACTATCCTTTAAAATTTATTTGAATGCATTGTAAATAAAAAGTGTGAATTTTTTGTTAAGATTCGCAAAAAATGTAAGGTATAACTTGAATCAAATAATCAAAGATAATACATTAATGTTAGCTCCACTAGCCGGATATAGTGATTTACCATTTAGAGAAGTTGTAAAAAAGTTCGGTGCTGATATTACAGTTAGTGAGATGATTAGCGTACATGCTCTAGCATATAAAAACAAAAAAACACTGCAAATGGTAGAAAAATCGCCACTTGAAAACCCATTTGCTCTGCAAATAGCTGGGAATGATTTAGAAATAATAAAAAAGGCAGTAGAGCTACTAAATACAATAAAAGATGTGCAAATATTAGATTTAAATTGTGGTTGCCCTGCTCCAAAAGTATCACATCACGGAAGTGGAAGTTCATTGCTTAAAGATTTGGATAAATTAGTAAGCATATTAAAACTTTTAAGAGAAGTTAGCAACTATCCATTTTTAAGCGTTAAAGTTAGGCTTGGATTTGATAAAAAAATACCACTAGAAATTGCAAATGCACTAAAAGAAACTCCAATAGACTATGTGGTAGTGCATGGAAGAACAAAAAGTGATGGATACAAAAAGGACAAAATTGACTATGAATCAATAGCACTTATGAAAAAGATTCTAAAAGTCCCACTAATTGCAAATGGAGAAATAACAGATGCAAAAAAAGCACAAGAAGTAATGAATCTAACTGGCGCAAATGGGGTAATGATAGGTAGAGCTGCAATCGAGAAACCATGGATTTTTCAACAAATAAAAAGTGGCATAAATCAAGATTCCATACAACTAAGAAAAGAGGTTGTCTTAGAGCATTTTAATAGTATTTTAAAGTTTAAAGGAGATTATGGAGTAATAGTCTTTAGGAAGAATCTACATGCATATACCAAAGGCTTAAATGGTGCTAGTGAGTTTCGCAATAAAATAAATTACATAAGTGATAAAGAGCTAATGAGAGAGGCTATTTTAGAGTTTTTTTCAAAGACAAATTTTACAACCACAAGCCAAGGAAATCCTTAGCACTTAAACGAATCTAATTGATTATTTAAGCTATTTGCTTTTGTGGCTATATCTTTTGAGATTCCATCAATTTCATTTACGCTTGTATTATTTGCGTTAGTTAGCCCTTCAACTTCAGAAATTTGATTTAAAATTTCTCTTGTTGCATTAAATAATTCATTTATCTTATGCAAAGAATTATTAGACGCACTAACAGCATCATCTAAGCATTTAACGCTATATTCTAAAACATCAATTCCGGCTTTAGAATCATCTGCAACACTTGTTATATTGGTAATATTACTACCCATAGCAGTATTTGTATCAGAAATTGATTGAACCACTGCATTTATCGTTGCATCTATCTCACTTAGGCTATTTTGTGTCCTTTCGGCTAACTTTCTAACTTCATCTGCAACAACAGCAAATCCTCTTCCGGCCTCACCTGCCCTTGCTGCTTCTATATTGGCGTTTAATGCTAAAAGATTCGTTTGATCTGCAATATCAGCAATTATTGTTAAGACTTCCTTGATCCTATCAGCTTCTTTTACACACTCTGATAATCTATTGGCTATGTCATGCTCTACGCTTACATTATTTTGAACATTATTTACAACTTGCATCAATAAGTCTCTAGTCTTAGATAGTTGCTCTGAAGATTCTGCTATATCTTTTGTGCTTTTTTGCACTAATTCCATAGAATCATTTAACAATACCTCAACACTCTTGCCCAAAGCAGCACTATTTTGGACCACTTGAACAGATCTTCCAATTCTATCTTGAATCTCGCTTGAAGCATTTGTGAGCTGATTTGCTTGAATTATGTTTTCATAGCTTAGCTTCTTTGCACTTGAAACCATATTTGCTATTTTTTGTATGAAATTATTTATATGAGAATTGGCTATTGATATTTCATTTCCATTTTTGGTAGGCAATCTTTTTGTCAAATCCCCATCACCTTGAGATAGTTCATAAGCAATATTTGAAAGTCTTTTAATTGGATTAAACACCCATAAATTAAACAAAAATAAAAGTGCAGAAAGTGCAACAATACTTACAATACCCATATAAAATGCTGTTTGATTTTTTATATCATTTGAATGCTTCATTAATTCAAAATTAGAAATCTTCATCTCAACAACACCAAGTATATCTCCAACATTATTTGTAGCATGACACATAACACATGCTTCTCCAGCTACTATTGGTTTTGCCATTACATAGCCTTGATCATCATTTGTAATATATGGCTTTATAGTTTCTTTTTTGGTTTCAAAAACTTGAAGTATGTCTTCTCTTTTTGTAAATTCTTTTTTGTTAGTCATTATATCTATAACTGATTGTGCTGGAAAAACTTCCATTGCGGAGATTCCTTCTATGTTTTCAGCACTTTCGATAAAACCACCTATAACATTTGGATCACCAGTATTCATTGCAACTTTTAAACCCTCATAAAGTAATGCGTTTAATTTATTTAACTCATCAGTAGAACTCTCTCTTGCTATATCTCCAAAACCATTTTGAAAATTCAAATAAGCAACAATTAGCAATATGGTCAATATGCTAACAACCATAATTATAATTTTAGTTCTAATACTCTTCAACATGAAACTCCTTTATTTACCTAATATTATAAATTAAGTTCATTTAATCCAAACTAACAAATAAAGGTATCTCCACTCTAAACTCAACTCCATATTGGGTATTTAAAAATGAGATTCTTCCATCCATCTTCTTAAGCACTTCACTTACTATTGATAAACCAATACCACTGCCATTTTCCTTTGTCGTAAAATAAGATTCAAAGATATTGTTTGTAATACTAGAATCAATGCCACCACCATTATCTTCTATAGTCATTACACAAACATTAGTATTTGCTATATTATTTTCATTATGCAATTTTATAGATATATTGCCACACTCTATTTTTTTCTCTTTAAGCCTAATTGTAACAGCCTCTATTGCATTATCTAAAAGTGAAATTAAAACTTGCTGAAATTCATTTTTACTAGCATATATACTCAATGGTTTGTTCTTTTCTACTTCGCATTCAATAACTATTCTTTTATCTACAAGCTTATAGAATAAGTCCAAAGTTCTTCTAACTACTTTATCAGCTTCAAATATTTCACTATTTTTATTTGGATTATAAAATGACCTAAACTCATCTATTGTACCTGACATAAAGGAAATTTGCCCTTGCATTATTTGTATATATTTTTCTAAATTTTCCTTATTTAGTTCATCAAAATCAATCATTTCTTTTAGATTCTGACTTAATAGATACAATGAGTTTAATGGTTGTTTCCATTGATGAGTTATATTACTCATCATCTCACCCATTTTCTCCATTTTACTCTTTTGGTTTAACATAATTCTGCTATATTCTAATTCTCTTTCCAATTTTATTATTTCAGAAATATCAACAAATAAAACATACATGGCACTATTATCACCAAACATGAACATGTGAATTGATACTAGGACAAAAACTGGATTACCATTAATTGATAACTCTAATTTAAAAAATTTTCGTTGCCTATCTTGCTTTATATCATTTATATTTGAAAATAGAATTTTTTTTGGCTCTTTATCATCAAATAATTCCAATAAATTATAGCCCTCCAACTCCATATTAAACATCTTTTTAGAAGCCCTATTGCAACGCTCTATTCTCAAATCATCAATAGATACAACCAAAACAGAATTCAAAGAATTGTCAAACAAATTATTATAAGCCAACTCGCTTGCAAGCCTATTTGATATCTCAAGTTCCATTTGTTCTGCTAACTCTTGGCTTAAATGTTGCAGTTTCTGTTGTTTTTGTAATATATCAGAATTTACAACATATTGCTGTTTTAATGCCTTTAATGTCTTGCTATACAAAATAAAAACATAAACACATAATGACAACAAAATCAACAAAAACACTAATAATATAAACTCCAAACCACTCATATATACTCTTTTGTTTTTAAAATCATTTTACGATACATAAGTTTAATTAGTCTTAAAGCTTTATTTGCAGTTAGTTTTGTTAGAATATTTGCTTTTATTTTGATAGCTAAAGGGAATATTATGTCTTCTTTTTTAATGGAAATAGGAACAGAAGAATTACCAGCAATACCGCTTCTTAAAGAACTTCCAAACATAAAAAACAAGTTTAAACAAATACTAAAAAGCCATAGACTAGATTGTGAAGTTGAATTTTTTTATACCCCAAGAAGGTTAGTGCTAATTTCAGATAACTTCCCAACTTCACAAAAAGAAGAGATTTTAGAATTTTTTGGTCCCCCTATTGATATAGCCTATAAAGATGGAAACCCAACACAAGCAGCACTGGGTTTTTTTAAAAAATGTGGAATTAGCGAAAATGAAACACAAAGAACAACAAAGGATAATAAAGAAGTCCTATATTGCAAAAAAGAGGCAATTAGCAAAAATAGTAATGAATTAATACAAGAAATATTAAAAGAATTTTTAGATTCATTAAACTTTGGTAAAGCAATGCGTTGGGGAAGCAATACGGAGAGCTTTATTAGACCTATTAAATGGATTTTATGTATGATTGATAACAAACTAGTCCCTCTAGAAATCTTTGGCATAAAATCATCACAAGTAACTTATGTGCATAGAAATATTTCATACGAATCTAAACATGTGAGTAGTATAGATTCATACCTACAAACTCTACAAAATGGCAAAGTGATCCTAAACCAACAAAAAAGAGAAGAAAAAATCCTAAATGAAATTGCAATAATAGAAAAAGAAAACAACATAAAAGTAGAAATAGACAAAGAATTGCTAGATGAAATAGTAAGTATCACAGAATATCCAACAGCACTTTTTGGTAATTTTAGTGAGCATTTTTTAGAGATTCCAGCACCTTGCATTATTACTTCTATGAAGGTAAATCAAAGATATTTTGCAACCTATAAAGATTCAAAGCTATACAATGGGTTTGTCATGGTGCAAAATAGCCTTAGTGAGAATCCTAAAACAATAATCGAAGGAAACTTAAAAGTATTACACGCAAGATTAGAAGACGCCCTATTTTTCTATCATAATGACTTAAAGGCTGGGTTAGATGAGAATAAATTAGTAAACATAACTTTTGTCGAAAATCTAGGAAGTATGCTAGATAAAACAAAAAGAGAAGTGGAAATCGCAAAGATACTATGCGATATATTTAAAGAAGAGCTATTAAAAGAATCTAATGATTTTGGATTAATACAAGAACTAATAATACAAGCCACAACATTATCAAAGACAGATTTAACAAGTGAGATGGTGTATGAATTTACAGAATTACAAGGGATAATGGGCTATTACTATGCAAAAGAGTTAAGATATGATGATAGAGTAGCACTTGCAATAAAAGAACAATATCTACCAAACTCTGAAGATAGTGAGTTGCCAAGCAATTTAATCTCTGCAATTATTGCCCTATCACATAAACTTGACAATCTTTTTGGGTTATTTAGTATAAATAAAATTCCAAGTGGCTCTAAAGATCCATTTGCTTTAAGAAGGGCAGCAAATGGAGTTATAAAAATAATAATTCACTTTAATTTAAACTTCAAATTAAAAGAAGTGTTTAATAATCTAAGGTATCTATATAAAAACTTTGAGCTAAAAATGCTTGAAGAATTCATCTTAGAAAGACTTGAATCCACACTGCCATACAATCCATCAATAATTCGTGCAATACTTGCCTCAAATGAAGATGATTTGTTAAACATATACTTAAAAGCAGAAGCACTAGAATCATCGCTTCAAAGCCAAGACAAAACAATGCTAATGCAAACTTTCAAACGACTTGCTAATATTATAAAAGATGTCAATTTTGATAACTTAAATATACAAGAAGATAAACTAATTGCAACTGAAGAAATAGAGCTATACAACGAATTTGTAAAGTATAAGAATAAAACTTTTGATAATAGTGACTTTAAAGGAAGAATTGATTATTTACTCTCACTAAATCAAGTATTATCAAGATTCTTTGATAAGGTATTGGTAAATGCTCCAGATGAAACATTAAAAACAAATAGAAAGAATCTAATAGCACAAATATACATGGCGTTTTTCAACATTGCTGATATAAAAGAAATAACTCTATAATGAATCTAAAAACACTGCAAAACAGGATAGATAAAAAAAAGAAAAGTTATCCAATGGAGTGGCTAGGCAGAAGCCTAGCATACACTCCATATCAGCCAAGAGAGCTAAAAGATTCCTTTAAAAAAACACAAACCTTTACACCAAAACAAATTATAAAACTACTAGATGATGATTTTTTAAATATAGCAAAGAGCAAAGAACAAGTAGTAAGTGCATTTATGTTAGAAAGCTTGGATAATCTAGCATACATAAGACGATATACCAATATTCCTCTAATTTATGACTTCATAATAATTGATGAATATCAAATACTAGAATCTCTTGTGTATGGTTCTGATGCAATAGTATTGAGAGCTGATATACTAAACCAAAAAGAATTAAAAAACTTAAGTGATTTTGCACTAAAACTTGGATTAGAGAGAATATTCAAAATAAATTCAAAGAATGATTTAACAAAAGCCATTTTTGCAAAAAGTGATATACTGCTAGTAGAAAATGAAAATCTAATAGAACTAATACCAAACAATAAAATAATCATATCATCAACCATCAATGATAATAGCATTGACACAAATATAATTTAAGCTTTATTTAAATTATATTTGGCTACAAACTCTATTTTATTAGAAAACTAGGAGATTTATGTCGTTAATGATAAACGAAGAATGTATCGCATGTGATGCATGCAGAGAAGAATGTCCAAATGATGCTATTGAGGAGGGAGATCCATATTACATGATAGATCCAGAGTGTTGCACAGAATGCTATGGATATTACGATGAACCGGCATGTTTATCTGTGTGTCCTGTAGATTCAATTGTACCAGACCCAGATAATGTAGAAACACTAGAAGAATTAAAATTCAAACATTCTCAACTAAACAAAGACAATTAATGGCTAAAATTACTGCCGTAATTGATATAGGCTCCAATTCAGCTAGAATGGCTATTTTCGAGAAAACCAGTCATTTTGGTTTCCATTTAATTTATGAAACAAAAAGCAAAGTTAGAATCTCTGAAAATAGCTATCAAAACAATGGCTACCTACAAAAAGAACCAATATCTAGGACTATAGATGCACTACAAGACTTCCTAAATATTGCCAAATATCACAAAGCAAGAAAAATATTTTGCGTTGCAACCTCTGCTGTAAGAGATGCACCAAACAAAAATATACTATTAGCAGAAGCAAGGAAAATAGGACTAAACATAAAAGTCATAAATGGTGAATCTGAAGCATACTTTGGAGCGATAGCCGCATTAAACTTATTGCATTTTAACGATGGTATCACAATTGATATAGGTGGTGGTAGCACAGAATGCGCATTAATAAAAGAAGGCAAGATAATAGACAAAATCTCTCTTAATCTAGGTACAATAAGATTAAAAGAATTGTTTTTTGATAAGCTAGATTATAATGGAGCATATAAGTTTGTAAAAGATTCCTTATCGCAATTACCAGAACATTTTAAACACAAAAGAGTCTTTGCCATAGGTGGAACTGCAAGGGCACTAAGCAAAGCCATCTTAAAGCATACAAAATATCCACTAAATAGCCTACATGGATTTTCATATCCATTTTTAGAGCATCATTTGTTTTTTGAGAGCATATGCACGAGTTCACAAAAAAACTTAACAAAGCTAGGAATTAAAGAAGATAGACTAGATTCAATACAAGGCGGAACTTTGATATTTCATCTTGCATTAAATAAATTTGGAGCAATAGAAGTCATAACAAGCGGCGTTGGTATAAGAGAGGGGGTATTTTTAAATGATCTTTTACGCAATAGCGATGGACGATTCCCAAAGAACTTTAACCCAAGTGTGCGAAATATAAAAGATAGATTCATAAAAAATAAAGAAAAATCAAAACACACAAAACTAATAATGACAAAATTACTAAAAACAATGCAAAACACGGAAATACAACCATTCTACAAACATCTGTTCATAGCAAGTGAATTAAGTGATATAGGAATCTCGCTAAACTTCTATGAAAAAAATCATCATGGTGGATATATTGTATTTAACGCCCTAAATTACGCACTAAGCCACCAAGATAGACTACTAATTGCAACACTAATAAAGTATATAAACAAAAAAATACCAAGCATATTAGAATATGAAGAATTACTCCCATCATCTAAGATTTTAAATATTTTAGTATTTTTGCTATCTCTTAGCGATGTTTTAAGCTATGCAAAAAACCCAAAACTAATCAATATAACAACAAATGAAGATAGCCTAAGCACTACAATTAATATACAAATGGAAGATTCATATATCACAAAAGAAAAACTAAACAAACTAAACATACCACCATTTTTTAAAATTAACCTATGCTAAGAATTGCGATAATCCGCTTAAGTGCGATGGGAGATATAATACATAGTGTAAGTATCTTGCCTCATTTATTGGAAGGCTTAGTCAAACAACATAAACAAATACACATTTCATGGTATGTAGATTCTGCCTTTAGTGATATTTTAGAAGATTCACCTAATATAAATACACTAATAAAAATCCCGCTAAAACAATGCATAAAAGACAAAAATATAAAAGAACTATACAAAATCTACAAAGAATTAAAATCACACAAATACGATGTCGTGCTTGATTTTCAAGGACTAATAAAATCAGCACTAATAGGAAAAATATTGCAAAGCAAAGAATTTGTAGGATTCAACAAAAATAGCATAAAAGAGCCTATCGCATCAATTTTTTATACCAAAAAAATAGATATACCATATGAAAAACACATTCTATTAAGAAATGCCACATTAGCCTTTAGAGCATTTAATCTAACTCCACCAAGCTTGGAAGTGCTACTTAAAACAAAACCATTTTTAGGCTTTAAAGAACATAACTTTAATATAAATGAAGACACAAAGATTCTGCTAGCATTAGAAACTTCTAAAAAAAACAAAACATACAACTTAGAATCTTATTTAAAACTAGTGCAATTATTCAACCAAATAAATATAAAACCAATACTACTAAGCTATGAGACAAAGATAGATTCAAGCGACAACTACTACAACATACACGCACCAAAGCTAGAAAGTATAAAATCCCTAATATCCCAAATGAATCTAGTAATAGGTGGAGATACGGGTATTGTGCATCTAGCTTGGGCATTAAATATCCCATCAATTACTCTCTTTGGAGCTACACCATCTAGTCGATTTTCACTCACAACTCCTAAAAATCTCCACATACAAGCCAATAAAAATGCCAACTATGACAAAAATGACTTTAGCATAAATGATATACTGCCAAGAGAGATTTTTGATTTATCACTAAAGATTCTAAATGAAAGGCAACAATGAAAGCTAAAATATGTTTTATATTTTTTAACTCTCTTGGATATTTATTTTTATACATGCCTCATTTTCTAAGGCTAGGTATTGCAAAGCTTATTGCCTTTATTTTATGCACACTAGATAAAAGACGCAAAAAGGATTTAATAGCAAACCTAAACTTTGCATATAACAACACGCTAGATGAACACACAAAGCAAGAGATAATAAAAACAAACTATCTAAACTTAGTCTATAACACAATATTATTTTTTGTATTAGCAGTAAACAGTAAGCAAAGAATCTTAAATATGATAGATATAGAAAATCCACAAATAATACAAAATCTACTAGACAATGATGAATACATAGTCTTTGTAACTGCACATTATGGGAATTGGGAATATGCAACACCGGCTTTTAGTTGCTATTTCAACCACAAAATAACCGCAGTTGCTAGAATGACAAAATATCAAATAATAAACAAATATCTAAAATTTGTTAGGTCAAGATTCAATATAGAAATATTAGATAAAAAAGGTGCTGCAATACCACTTATAAAAGCACTAAAGAAAGATAGAGTAGTAGGAATAGTAACAGACCAAAACACTGCAGATAATGAAGGAAGATTGGTAGAATTTTTCTCTAAAAAGGTGCGACACACGCCGATTGCCTCACTCTTAGCTATAAAATATAATGCAAAAATTGTGCATTTTTTCTCCTACTATTCAAGTGATTACAAAAGATTAAAAATAAAGATTCTTCCTCCAATAGAATTCCAAAAAACAAATAACACAGAAGAAGATATACAAAATCTAACACAAATACAAAGCACAATACTAGAACAAATAATAAAAGAAAATCCAAAAGAATGGCTATGGTTTCATAGAAAATTCAAAAATCAATATGAGGAGATTTATAGATGAACAAAATTTCAGCTGTAATTCTCACTAAAAACTCACAAAGGCTATTAAAAGAAGTATTAGAATCTCTAGTCAAGCTAGATGAGGTAGTAATCTTAGATAATGGCTCAAATGATGAGACTATAAATATAGCCAAAAGTTTTCAAAATACTTCCATACATTACAATGACTTTATAGGATTTGGTGAGCTAAAGGCACTTGGAAGCCGACTCGCTAAGAATGACTGGATACTAACAATAGATAGCGATGAAATTGCATCAAGCACACTAATAGATGAAATACTAAATCTAAACCTAAAAAACGATACTTGTTATAGCTATGATGTAAAAAATTACTTCAATGATAAGCATATTTATAGTTGTGGCTGGGGTGATGATAGATGTATAGGGCTTTATAATAAAGAATATTATGAATTTAATGACGCAAAAGTGCATGAGAGAATAATTCCACTAAAAAACACACAAAAAACAATAGCACTAAAAGGACATATATCCCACTATCCATATGAAAACATAGAATCTTTTTTAGACAAAATGCAAAAATACTCTACACTATATGCAAATGGCAACAAACATAAAAAAAGCAGTATCACAAAAGCACTAACTCACTCTATATGGGCATTTATAAAAAGCTATCTTTTAAAGAAAGGATTCTTGCAAGGATATGAGGGATTTATCATTAGTGTTTATAATTCACAATGTTCATTTTGGAAATATATAAAATTATATGAGGTAAAGTGTGAAAATACTAATAATTAAGCTAAGAAATATAGGTGATGTATTATTAATAACTCCATTATTTGAGAATCTAAAAGCACATTTTCCAAATTGCCAAATAGACTGCTTAGTGAATTCTAACACAAAAGACATATTGCCAAGAGAGCCGATAAACAAAATATTAACACTAGATAAAAAAGGAAGTAAATTAGAGAGATTAAAGAGAGAATTAACTCTGCTAAAAGACATAAAAAATGCAAAATATGACATTGTCTTAGGGCTTACAAATGGTGATAGAACTGCATTTTTAAGCTTTATTAGTAAAGCTAAAATAAGAGTTGGATTTACACCTAAGAATCTATGGTCAAAATACTTCTATACTCATAACTTAACATACAAACATCAGCACACAATAGAGAGCAATTTAGATTCACTAAGAATCCTAAACATACCAATAATAAGCAAAAAAGTAATCTCAAATACCGCAGATAGCTTTAAAAATGAAATCAAACTACCACAAAGATTCATACATTGTCATTTTTTTAGCAATTGGTTTTTTAAGTGTCTTAGCGATGAATTTTGTGCCACAATAATAAAATTAATAGAAGAAAAATACAAAACAAAATGTATCCTAACCCTATCAAACGCACAAAAAGAAGCACAAAAGCTAGCAAATATACAAAAAATATACAAAAAAGAAATCACATATTTTAACAATCTAAGCCTACCTGAAGTATCACTATTAAACAAAAAAGCATTAGCATTTGTAGGGGTAGATACTGCCATTATGCATTTAAGTGGGGCAAACAACATACCTTCTTTTGCTTTCTTTGGTCCTAGCTCAGTTAGAGAATGGGGAGTGTGGGATAATGATATAGCTAGTGGATATGACAATGATTTTGGGATTCAAAGAATAGGAAAGCACACAATATATCAAGAATCCCTATCTTGTATCCCATGCCATAGAGCTGGTTGTAATGATTCTAAAATCAGTAAATGCCTAGTAGGGATACAAGAAAACTTAGCCTTAAAAACACTAGAAGATTTTTTAGGCAAATTATCACTTGTCAATCCCTAACTCTTTTGCTAAGAATCTCCCAGTATGACTTCCTGTTTTTTTATATCTTTTAGAAATTCTTTCTGGTGAGCCCATATCCACTATATTTCCACCTTGACTACCACCTTCAGGTCCTATATCGATTATAAAATCAGCGTTCTTTATCATATCTAAATTATGTTCAATTACAATCACACTATTACCGAGCTCTGTTAAATGATGCAATACATTTACAAGCCTATCTACATCAGCAAAATGCAACCCTGTCGTTGGCTCATCTAGTATATATAATGTATTTCCAGTATCTTTTCTGCTTAACTCTTTTGCTAATTTTATTCTTTGAGCCTCACCACCACTTAGGGTTATTGCATTTTGTCCAAGAGTTATATAACCAAGCCCAACATCTTTTAGTGTTCTTAACTTTTGATAAATCTTTGGAATCTTAGAAAAAAATTCACATGCTTCATCGACACTCATCTCTAAAATTTGTGCGATATTTTTCCCTTTATATTCTACTTCTAGCGTTTGAGCATTATATCTAGTGCCATGACAACAATCGCATTTCACCATGATGTCTGGCAAAAAGTGCATTTCGATTTTTATCTCACCCTCACCTTGACACTTCTCACATCTACCACCCTTTACATTGAAACTAAAGCGACTTATAGAATAATTCCTTATTTGTGCTTCTTTTGTTTGTGCAAATATCTGCCTTATCTCGTCCATTGCACCTGTGTATGTTACTGGATTTGATCTTGGCGTTCTACCTATTGGACTTTGGTCTAAATATATTACCTTATCTAGTTGTTCTAATCCTAATATCTCAACTCCATCTACCTTTTTTACTTTTTTTCTATTATTTAGTAATTCTTGTGCAACTGGTAGTAGAGTTTGCAACACTAAAGAACTCTTACCACTCCCACTAACGCCAGTGATACATACGAAATTCCCAAGCGGAATCTCCACACTTAGATTATGTATATTATTTATATTTACATTATTTATTTGTATCCATTTTTCTTGGTTTCTGCGATGAAAGTATTCTATTTTCTTCTTTCCACTCAAATATTGTGCAGTTTGAGTATTACTCTTTAGAAGTTGTGTTAGATTCCCGCTAAATACAACCTCTCCACCATATTTACCAGCACCCGGACCAATATCAACTATAAAATCAGCATGCTCTATTGTTTCTTTATCATGCTCTACAACAATCACAGAATTACCCTTTTGTTGCAAACTCCTTAGTGTTTTAATAAGCTTTAGCGTATCTCTCTCATGCAGACCTATACTTGGCTCATCTAGCACATACATAACGCCAGTTAATCCACTTCCTATTTGACTTGCAATACGAATCCTTTGTGATTCACCACCGCTTATACTTCGTGCATCTCTTCCTAGTGATAAATACCCAAGCCCAACATCATATAAAAAGTATAATCTCTCGCAAATTTCTTTTAAAATCGGCTCTGCTATCATGGAATCTTGTGAAGAAAAATATTCAAAATTATTAGCATTTGCAAAAAACCCATAGCATTCAGAAATTGGCATATCTAAAATATCTCCAATGCCTTTATTTGATACCTTAACAGATAGGCTTTGAGGAAGCAATCTATGTCCATTACAATCCTCACACACCTTCTCACTCATATAATCGCTTAGCTCTTTATTATCCTTAAACATATCATAAGCAATGGATATTATCCCACTCCAAGGTCGCTTTAATTTTGTGCCTTTCCACAAAAATTCAACTTCCTCACCACTACCATAGAGGATAATTTTCTGCTCTCTTGAATCTAACTCTTCAAATAGTGCATTTTTATCTATTCCATAAACCTTACACATTGTGCAAAATAACTCATTATAATAACTTTTATTAAATCCATAAATAATCTTTATCCCACCCTCACACAAAGGAAGACTAGAATCTAGAATCTTTTTTACATCTATGCTATATCTAATCCCAAGTCCATCGCATTTTGGACATGCACCCTTTGGTGAGTTAAACGAAAAACTAAGGGGTTCCAATGGATTAAACGACACCTTGCAATCAAAGCAAGCTAAATGTTCGCTAAAATGTACTACTTCACTTTTACTATCACCTAAAATCTCAACTTCGACCTCACCATAAGATTCTTTTAGTGCCTTTTCTATTGCTTGTGCTATTCTATCTTTATTATCAACACTCACCACAAGCCTATCAATTACAACCTTTATTGTGTGTTTTTTTGTCTTAGACAATTCTATATTCTCATCAAGCCTAGTTAGAATCCCATCTATTTGGGCTCTTACATATCCCTTTTGTCTTAAAGATTCTAACTTATCAGTAAATGTCCCTTTTTTTTCTCTTATTAATGGAGATAGGATTAAAATCTTGCTTCCTTCTTCTATTTTTTGCACTTCAGAGATAATATCACTTGCATTCATTTTAGAAATAGTCTTACCGCACAAATGGCAATGTTGAGTGCCAACTCTAGCAAAAAGCAATCTCAAATAATCATAAATCTCTGTAATTGTCCCAACCGTCGATCTAGGATTCTTGCTTGTTGTTTTTTGATCAATTGCAATAGCTGGTGTTAAACCCTCTATCTTATCTACATCTGGCTTTCCTATCTTGTCCAAAAACTGCCTAGCATAACTAGATAAACTCTCAATATATCGCCTTTGACCTTCTGCATATAGAGTATCAAACGCTAATGTGCTTTTCCCACTGCCACTAAGACCAGTTAATACCACCAATTTATTCTTTGGTATGTTTAAGTTTAGATTTTTTAGATTATTTTCTTTTGCGTTTGTAATGATTATATAATCAAGTGCCGAATGCTGTTTTTTCACCAGTAAATCCCCAAAGTTAAAATTACAAAATTATATCAAAACTAAATTTTAGCCCTTGCTTTTGTTTTTTTTTTTTTGAGTATCATTCTAAAAAAATTATGGAGCAAGTTTGCTATGAGCAATAAGGTTGTTATAGCTGGAAATGGTGGCTCTATTCTAAAAATAAATTACAATAGACTGCCGGATGATTTTGACACATTTAGATGCAATCAATTTTATTTTGAAGATAAATATTACTTAGGAAAAAGAGTATCAATAGCATTTTTTATATCAGAAATATTTTTTGAGCAATACTATACTGCGTTAATGTTAAATTCAAACCAAGAATACGAAATACAAAATATATTTTGTGCAAATTTAGGAATAGATAGTTTACAAAAACACTTTATTAATACATTTAACGAATTTTTTCCAGCTGCACAACTAGGATATAAATACATAAAACAAAACTTAAAAGAAATTGATATATTTATGAAGTTCAATGAAATATACAAACAACAAAGAGTAACAAGTGGAACATACATGTGTGCCATTGCAACTGCATTAGGATATAAAGAAATATATTTAGCTGGTATTGATTTATATCAAAATGGATATCAATACGCATTTAATAAACAACAACCAAATATAATCAAACTAGTGCCAGAATTTAGTCACAATAATAAGCCTAATGGCTCTTTGCATACAAAAGAAATTGATATACAAATGTTACAGATACTGCAAAATAATTATGGAATAAAGATTTTCAGCATATGTGATGATAGTCCAATAACAAAATATATACCATTAGCTCCAAAAAATAAACAAAATAAAATAAAAATAGAGAATAAGCCTTCTAACTATACAAATGATATATTAATACCAAACCAACAAAGCTATCAAAAAAGGATTTGGTCAAAAACACAAACAATAGCGATAACACAACAATGAAAAAACTAATAATTAATAATTTAGTAATATCAGATTCACATACACCACTTATTGTGCCAGAAATAGGAATAAACCACAATGGTAGCCTAGAAATTGCAAAAATTATGGTAGATAGTGCAAAAAGAGCTGGTGCAAAAATAATAAAACATCAAACACATATAGTAGATAGCGAAATGATACCATTAGCAAAACAAGTAATTCCTGGAAATGCGGATATCAGTATTTATGATATTATGAAAAATTGTGCTCTTAGTAAAAATGATGAGATAAAATTAAAAGAATACGCTGAAAAATTAGGACTTACATACCTTAGCACCCCATTTTCAAAAGAAGCTGCAAACTTCTTGGAAGACATAGGGGTATGTGCTTATAAAATAGGATCTGGTGAAGCGAGTAACTATCCATTAATTAAACATATAGCAAGCTTCAAAAAACCAATGATAGTCAGCACTGGCATGAATGATATAGAAAGCATAAAAAAGACAGTTAAAATTATGCTTGACTATGAAATAAGCTTTGCACTATTACACACTACAAATTTATACCCGACACCTCCGCATTTAATTAGACTTAATGCTATGCTAGAACTTAAAAAAGAATTTGATTGTTTAGTTGGATTAAGTGATCATAGTATAAATAACTTGGCAGCATTTGGAGCTATATCGCTTGGGGCATGTATAATAGAACGACATTTTACAGATACATACACTAGAGTTGGACCAGATATTTGTTGTTCCATGGACGAATTTCAACTTAAAGAGCTAATATATTCAAGTGAAATTTTATACAAAATGAGGGGTGGCAAAAAAGAGGCATTGAAAGAGGAACAAATTACTATTGATTTTGCATTTGCTAGTGTGGTTAGCATAAAAGATATTAAAAAGGGTGAAATATTTAGTAGTGATAATATCTGGGTAAAAAGACCTTTAAAAGGTGGGTTGGGTGCAGAATGGTTTGATATAATAATAGGAAAAATGGCAACTAAAGATATAAATAAAAATACACAAATACATCTAGAAGATTTTCAATGAAAAAGATAGTTTTTATAACAGGCACAAGGGCTGATTTTTCTAAAATAAAATCATTAATTCATGTGTCAAACAGCCTAAATTCATACAAAACTATGATTTTTGCAACCGGAATGCATCTAAGTAAAAAATTTGGATACACCATTAAAGAAATATACAAAGAAGGCTTTAAAAATGTATTTGAATTTATAAATCACGACAAATATTACAATATGGATTTAGCCATTTCATCTACCATTGCTGGCTTTTCAAGGTATGTAGCAGAAGAAAAACCAGACCTAATAATAGTCCATGGAGATAGACTAGAATCTCTAGCAGCCGCTATCGTAGGTAGCTTCAATAATATACTAGTAGCACATATTGAAGGAGGAGAAATATCTGGGACAATCGACAATAGCATAAGGCATTCTATATCAAAATTAGCACATATACATTTAGTAAATGACAAAATAGCCAGAAAGCGTCTAATACAAATGGGAGAGCATAGTAACAGCATTTTTATAATAGGATCACCAGACCTAGAAATACTATATAACAATAAAATTAGTATAGAAATGGCAAAATCTTATTACAATATTCCATACAAAGAATATTCAATAGTTCTTTTTCATCCAGTAACCACTGAAATTTTAGATATAAAAAGACAAAGTGAAGTATTGGTAAAAGCTTTAAAAGCTAGTAGAAAAAATTATATAATAATATATCCAAACAATGATTTAGGATTTGAATTTATTTTAGAAAATTATGAGAAATTAAAAAAGTTAGATAATTTTCGAATCTTTCCATCGCTAAGATTTGAATATTTTATAACGTTACTTAAACATTCACAATTTATAATAGGAAATTCAAGCTGTCTTTTAAAAGAAGCTCCTATGCTATCAATTCCTGCCATATTGCTTGGAAGCAGACAACAAGGTAGAGTTGGGGAAAACTTAACAATCAAAACAGAAATAAAATACAATAGTATATTAGATTCGATTGCAAAAATAAAAAATAAGACTATACAAAAAAATTCAAAAATTACAGTAAATAGCTCCTTGAGATTTAAAAAACTACTTACTAGAAAAACGATATTTGATATTGAAAAACAAAAAACATTTAAAGATATAATATGACTTTGGCACTGATACCAGCTAGAGGCGGCTCAAAAGGTGTTAAAAATAAAAATATGTATATTATAAATAATGAGCCTTTGATTTTTTGGACTATTAAAGCAGCCAAAGAATCTAAGTATATAGATAAGATAGTCCTAAGTAGCGATGATGACAAAATACTAAAGTTTGGAAATGACTGCGGTATAGATACATTAAAAAGACCAAAAAAACTAGCACAAGATAATAGCTCAACCGAGTCTGTATTACTTCATACCATAAAAAACAATAATAATTTTGATAATTTTATGATTCTACAACCAACATCCCCACTAAGAACCACAAAACATATAAATAAAGCATTTAAAATATTCACAAAATCAAACGCAAATGCACTAATTAGCGTCACTCAACACGACAATAAAATATTAAAAGCATTTATAATAAACGAAAACGGCTTAACTGGAATTTGTAACAATACATATCCTTTTCTACCAAGACAAAAATTGCCAAAAGTATATTTAAGTAATGGTGCCATATATATAATCAAAAAAGATTCATTTTTACAAACAAATAACCTATGTCCTGTTAATACAAAATGTTTTGTTATGAATGATATAGATAGTCTAGATTGTGATAGTATAGAAGATTTAATATTGGCTGAACAATTTTTAAAACTATATAGTTAATATCACATTGCTACTATGTCTTTATTGTAAATATATAAATATACTTTAGTCCATTAATATAAACTTTATTGATTTTTATTACACACTTTGATACAATTTTGGTCAAAAATTAAGGAGTAAATATGGCAAAACATACTTTTCAAACAGAAGTCAATCAAATACTGGACTTAATGATTCATTCTCTATATTCTAATAAAGAAATTTTCTTGCGTGAACTTGTAAGCAACGCTTCTGACGCACTTGATAAACTACAATATCTAACACTAACAGATGAAAAATTAAAATCATTTTCTTTTACCCCAAAAATTGATATTAGCTTTGATAGCGAGAAAAATACTCTAACAATAAGTGATAGTGGTATAGGAATGAATGAACAAGATTTAATAGAAAATCTAGGAACAATCGCAAAAAGTGGCACAAAAAACTTCTTATCAAAACTAAGTGGAGACAAGAAAAAAGATTCTGCACTTATTGGACAATTTGGTGTTGGATTTTATTCAGCATTTATGGTAGCTAACAAGATTATTGTTACTACAAAAAAAGCAGGGGAAGAAGAAGCTTATGCTTGGATTAGTGATGGAAGCGGTGAGTTTGAGATTGAAAAATGCACAAAAGATTCACATGGAAGCGAAATAAAGCTCTATCTAAAAGAAGACGAAAAAGAATTTACAAGTCGCTGGAGAATTGAAGAAATAGTTAAAAAATATTCAGATCACATTCCATTCCCTATTTTTTTGCACTACACAGAAACAAAAACAGAAGGAGAGGGAGATTCTAAAAAGGAAATCATAGAAGAAAAAAACGAGCAAATCAACAAAGCTTCAGCCCTTTGGAGAGTTGCCAAAAAGGATTTAAAAGAAGAAGAATATAAAGAGTTCTACAAATCTCTAAGCTATGATAGTGCTGATCCACTAGCTTGGATTCATACAAAAGTAGAAGGTAGCTTAGAATATACAACACTCTTTTATATCCCACAAAATTCACCTTTTGATCTTTATAGAGTAGATTATAAATCTGGTGTAAAACTTTATGTAAAAAGAGTGTTTATCACAGATGATGACAAAGAGCTTTTACCTCCATATTTACGCTTTGTAAGGGGTATTATAGATAGTGAAGACTTACCACTTAATGTAAGTAGGGAAATCTTACAGCAAAACAAGATTTTAGCAACTATTAAATCTGCTTCTACAAAGAAAATATTAAGCGAAATTGAATCTTTGCAAAAAAATGACGAAAAATATTCAAAGTTCTATAAAGAATTTGGAAGATGCCTAAAAGAAGGTGTTTACAGCGATTTTGAAAACAAAGAAAAACTACTAGAGCTTTTAAGATTTACCTCAAGCAAGAGTGATGACAAAGAAATTTCTTTTAAAACCTATAAAGAAAGAATGAAAGAAAATCAAAAGTCAATTTATTTCTTGCAAGGTGAGGATTTAGAGCTTCTTAAAAACTCTCCACTACTAGAGAGTTATAAGCAAAAAGATATTGAAGTGCTATTCTTTAGTGATGAAATAGATGGAATCGTAATGCCTATGGTGCATGAGTTTGATAAAACTCCTCTTAGAAGCATTACAAGCAAAGAAGCGATGGAAGAAGTAGGCACAGATGAAATAAATGATGAAACAAAAGAAAAATACAAAAATGTATTAGAAAGAATTGGCAAAATACTTCAAAATGAGGTAAAAGAAGTAAGACTAAGTAGCAGACTTGTAAATAATCCATGCTGCTTAATGGAGGATAGTGATAATCCAAATGCTGCAATGATGAAAATGATGAAACAAATGGGTATGAATAATAATCTACCAGAAGAAAAACCAATACTAGAGCTAAATCCAAATCACAACATAATACAAAAGCTAATAGATAGCAAGAACAATGATGAAGATATGGCTTATTTATTATTAGAACAAGCAAAGCTACTAGAAGGCGGAAAAATAAAGGATATAAACTCTTTTGTAGCTAGAATCAACAAAATAATAGAAAATACATTATAGTTTTAAGAATCCTTTTATAAAAGGATTCTTGACTTTTTAAGTTTTATAAAATATAATTTCGACTTATCTTTTTACTTGTCGGGGCGTAGCGCAGTCTGGTTAGCGCACTTGGTTTGGGACCAAGGGGTCGAAGGTTCGAATCCTTTCGCCCCGACCACTTCTTAATTTTCAACTTCAAATGGTGGGCGTAGCTCAGTCGGTTAGAGCATCAGATTGTGGTCCTGAGGGTCGTGGGTTCGATTCCCATCGCCCACCCCATTTAGTTAGCCAATTTCAAATATAAAATCTCTCCGCTTTTTACATCTTTAGAGCTATTTATGCTAATTATGTTTCCAAAAAGATTCAAAGTAATCTCATAATAATCACCATAAAACACGCTCTCAATAACCTCTACTGGTATATCTGTTTTACTTGTAGATAGACAAAAATCACAAGTTCGAACAATAAAATTCTTCTTCTCTAAAAATTTCACAAGTTCATATGGCATATTCTCACAATTATGTATAAAACTAGCATTCCCTAAAAATAATGCTACTTCCATTGTCTTTGGGTTGTGGTATAGGGTATTAGGACTACCTGTGTCTATTATTTTGCCATTTTTCATAAGTGCAATATTATCCGATAAGAAAAATGCATCATCTTTATCATGTGTAACAAATATCGCACTTAAGTTATGATCCCTTATTATAGCTTTTATGTCTCTTCTCATTTGAACACTTAAGGTATGATTTAGATTCGAAAATGGTTCATCAAACAAAATAATTGTTGGTCTAAACACTATAGTTCTAGCCAATGCTACTCTTTGTGCTTGACCACCGCTAAGCTCATTTGGATATCTATCCAAAAGAGAACTTATCTGCAAAATATCTATAACCTCATCTAGTCTTTTTTTCTGTTCTTGCTTGGTTAGTTGCAAGATACCAAAGCAGATATTATCTCTAACGCTTAAATGTGGAAATAAAGCATAGTCTTGAAATAAGATTCCAACATTTCTATTTTGTGGAGATATACATCTATCTTTGCTTGAAACTAGACAATCTTTTATATAAATCTCACCACCATCAATGCTAAAAAATCCAGAAATAGCACCAAGAAACGAACTCTTACCACATCCACTCTCACCTAAAATACTAATTATCTCTCCATGCTCTAAAGATAGATTCACACCATTTAGGACATCTGTCTTACCAAATGATTTATATATATTATTAATTTTTAAAATCGCCATTTATTTCCTTTTGATTATTCTTATTTTGCAAATAATTCATTAAAAGTACAGGAATGATTCCAAATAAAACAATAATTAACGATGGTAAAGATACATTATAAATTAGCTCGTTTTCGCTATATGCAAACACCAACGATGATAGAGTTTGAAATCCACTTGGAGATAATATAGTTGAAATAGGCAATTCTTTTAGTATGTCTATGCAAATAATAACGATTGATAATGCTAAATAATTTTTTATTAAAGGAAAGTGTATATTTTTAAAAATACAAAATGGCTTGACTTTGAGTGATAAACTAGCATAATCTATATTTTTTAAGATTCTTGCATATCCACTTTGCACAGAAAAAATACCAGAAGCCAAAAATCTCACAAAATAGCCAAAAAATAAAACCAAAAACCCACCACCAACAGCATATTCAAAAGATAAAAAATCTAACACATAATTTAAAACACCAAGTATAACTAAGATTCCAACAGCAACAACAGCACCGGGCAGAGAATATCCAAGAGTTGTTATCCATATTATTATTTTAGATAGTTTGTTATCATTCATACGCACAACAAAGCATAAATAATAAGATACACACACAATCAAAATAGCACTAACAATCGATACAAAAAAGCTATAAAATGCAGGCAACATTGCATTATCTAAATTTATCAAAAAATCAAACTTAACCCAATACAAAAGCCACCATATAGGCACAATAAATGCAACAAACACCATAGAAAAGCACCATAAAAATGCTAAAAATGATTTTATTCCCTTTAATTTATCTCTTGGGGTTTGTATGAATGTATTTTGCGTATATGCCCTATTTCCTCTTTGGTAATACTCTAACAACATCAAAACTGCGATAAATATCAATAACCCAACGCTTAAAGCAACAGCACTAGTGCTATCTCCACCACTCCCCCAAGTCCTAAAAATACCGGCACTAAATGTATCCACACCAAAATACGCCACAAGACCATAATCGCTCAAAGTCTCCATAGCAACAAGTAATAATGCACCTACAATACCAACTCTACAAAAAGGCAAAACTATCTTAAAAAATATTTTTAAATTAGATACTTTTAGAGATTTTGCACTAAGTAATATATTGCCAAGCCCATATGAAAATGTATTTTTAGCAAAGAAATAAACATATGGATATAATGCAAAAGATAAAATAATAATTGCACCATAAGGATTCATTATATCAATACGCTTATCAACCCCAAATAACTCTGGTATAACTCCACCAAATTCAAACAAATCAACCCAAATAAATCCCATAACATAAGAAGGAATAGCCAATGGTAATATAAGCAACCATTCAAAGAATCTAGAAGCAAAAAAATCATAAAAAGCAATCAAATAAGCACTCAAAAGCCCAAAAACAAGACATAACAATAATGTCCCAAACAAAATAAATGTGCTACCTAAAATATATCTAGGCAACACATTTTTGGATAAATGCACTAAGGTATTAATATCAATAAATGGCACATGCAATATTATGGCAAATATTGGCAATAGCACCAAAATGCACACAAAAATAGCAACAACAGACCATTTTTTAGTTAAAAATTTCAAATGCTATTTCCTATTTCCATTGAACTTCATCAAATATCTTTAAAGATTCTTTAGCATTACCATAATATGCTTCAAAGTTTGGCTTTTCTATTTTAAACTCGCCCCAGCTTTGTAGAAGTTTATTAGGTTTTACACTTTTATTTACAGGATATTCATAGTTTTGGTTAGTTAGCATTTCTTGTGCTTTAGGACTTAGCATAAATTCTATGAATCTAACTGCTACTTCTTTGTTTTTAGAGGTTTTTAACACACCAATTCCACTTACATTTATATGAGTGCCCCTATCATCTTGATTTGGGAAAATAACTTTAACAGAATTAAAAGCCTCTACATCTTTTTCATTCTTAGAATTAGCAAGATGTCCTAAATAATAACTATTAGAAATAGCAACATCACCTTCTTTAGCATAAATTGCACGCACTTGATCTCTATCTGCACCCTTTGGTGTTCTAGCTAGATTCTTAACTATGCCACTTGCCCATTCTCTAGCCTTTTCTTCACCTATAGAATCTATCATAGAGCTAAGTAGAGAGATGTTATAAACATTGTTCGAACTTCTAACTAGCACTTTGCCTTTCCATTCTGGCTTAGTTAAGTCTTCATAAGTTTTTATAGCACCATCTTTTACTCTATCTTTTGAGGCTACTATGATTCTAGCTCTAGTTGTAAAAGCATACCATGTATTATCTTTACCTCTTAATTCTTTAGGAGATAACTCATCTAATGTTTTAGAGGTAACAGGAACAAACAAATCATTCACCCTAACTTGCTCCAAATTACCAGCATCAGCAGTCATAAATAAATCTGCTTTTGAGTTTTTACCCTCAACTTCTAATCTCTTTGCTAATTCATTTGCCTTTGCTTGAACAACATTAATCTTAATACCAGTCTCATCGGAAAAAAGCTTAAATATCCCCTTGTCCGTATCATAATGACGATGAGAATAAATAGTCAATTCTTGTGAAAATAAAAAACCAACACTAAAAAGTGATACCAAAAGCATTTTAAATTTCATTAAAATTCCTTGTCATAAAATTAAGAAACATTATTATAATTATAATGTCTTTGTAACAACTTAAAAAGTTTATATATTTTTTAACCTCAAACTATTTAAAACAACCACTAAAGAACTAAGCGACATAGATAATGCAGCAATAAGAGGTATAACAAATCCAACCATCGCAAGAGGGATTGTAAAAGCATTATAAATAAGAGAAATTGCTAAATTTTGCTTTATAAACTTATATGTATTTTTTCCTATTATAAAAGAATCTAAAACTCCACTCATCTTAGAATCTAGCACAACCACATCACTTACACTTATTGCTAAATCTATCCCACCACCCATAGCAATCGCAATATCACTCTTGCTAAGTGCAACAGAATCATTTATTCCATCACCAGCCATAACAACAACTTCGCCTTCCTTATGTAATCTATCTATAAAATTTGCCTTGTCTAGCGGAGTTTGTTTATAATAATATTCATCTATTTTTAGGCTATTAGCTACTTTTTCACAGGCTCTTTTGTTATCCCCGCTTAAAAGCACGATTCTTAAGCCTAATCCCTTTAACCTACTTATAGATTCATATGCTTCTTCTTTTATTTCATCTTCTAATACACAAAATAAAAGCAACTTGTCATTTTTGGCAAAGCAAAAAATACTGCCCTCATAATCATTATCTAAAATTTCACTACTAATGCCAACTCCATACTCCAATAAAAGATCAAAATTCCCAGCCAAAAATAAATCATTATTTATTTTTGCCACCACTCCTTTTGTGCTTATTTCTTCTATAGATGTAAATTCTAAAAACTCATAATGACAACTAAATTCATTTCTTAATGCCAAAGATATTGGGTGTGAATTTTGGTTTATAATTTGTATTAAGACTTGTAATTCATAGTTAGAATCTTTAAGATTCATAAAACTTTTCATAAACTTAATAGATAAAGCACCTTTAGTAATTGTTCCAGTCTTATCTAAAACTAGAGTTGTAGCATGAGATATAGTCTCTAACATTTTAGATTCTTTAAAGAGTATTTTTTTATTTATCGCCTCACCTATCCCAACTAGCAATGCAAGTGGTGTAGCAAGTGCTAATGCACAAGGACATGCGATAATAATAACAGATATAGCCACCATTAAACTTCTATCAAATGATGAACCTAATGCAAAATACCAAACACAAAATGCAATACCAGCCACGACAAACATCACAAGAGAAAAATACCTAGAAATATTTGTAGCTAGATTTTCTATCTTTGGGCGAGTGTTTAGAGAATCTTCTACCATATTTACAATCGAAGTCATAATAGAATTTTTAAATTGTTTACCTATTTTATAATTAAAAGCAAAATTAATAGCCATAGTCCCAGAATAGATTCTATCTCCATTTGCTTTCTCTACTAATTCAGATTCACCACTTATAGAGCTTTCATCGCATAATGCAACTTCAGATATTAACTCACCATCTAATGCTATCCTCTCACCTGCACACACAGATACTATCTCACCTACTTCTACTTCCCTAACAGGCACACGAACACTCTTAGAATCTCTTATAACATTAACATCAAGTGGCATTTGAGAATTCAGCCTATCAAGGCTATCAGCAGCACTATTTTTACCCCTTATTTCTAAAAATTTCCCAAACAAAACAAAAGTAATAATCATAGCAACAGATTCAAAATAAGTCTCTCCACCAGTAAAACTTGCATATATCGAATAAACATAAGCCAAAGTCGCACCACTAATGACAAGCAAATCCATATTTGGCATTTTATGCCTAAAAGCAGCAATAGCACCACGCCAAAAAATAATCCCACTAAAAAACAACACAGGCGTAGATAGCACAAACCCAGCTACATTTAGTATATCTCTCATATCATTTGAGATTCCACTAAAATATCCTGCATATTGTGCAACGGCAATCCACATAATATTCATTACACAAAAGATTCCAACACTTAACTTTATGTAATAATCTCTTTTTTCTTTTCTTGCATAATTTTCTTGCAACGATGCGTCATAAACATGTGCATCATAGCCTATTAGTCGCACTATTTTTACTATTTGTGATGGTTTTATTTTTGTTATATCAAATACAATATTTGCTTTATTGTTTGTGTAGTTTATATTAACGCTAAAGATTCCATTTTGCTTTAATAATATCCTCTCATTAAGCCAAATACAAGCAACACAATGAATCTTCTCTAAAACAAGCGAAATGCTACATTTATCACCATCTTTGCTAACATACTTTTCTATAAATGCTTCTGTGTCATATTGATTAAGTGAGCTTGTATTTTTAGATACCGGACTTAGCGTATTACTCCCAAGCTTATCATAAAACCCACCTAAATCCTCACTATCTAAAAGTCTATACACACCCTCACATCCATTGCAACAAAAATACTTATCTTTACCATTTATATTTGCAATATGCAAAGAATCATCATCAAACTCTAAATGACAATGATCACATTTTCTCATAATTTATAACTTATGAAAATTGCTTTAAAAATTGCTTTAGATTCCTACTAGCTTGACGGATTCTATTTTCATTTTCAATTAATGCAATCCTCACATACAAATCCCCATGATTCCCAAACCCAACCCCGGGACTTACTGCGATTTTTGCTTCCTTTAATAATCTAGTAGAAAACTCCATACTACCCAAATGTTCTACACATTTTGGAATCTTCGCCCATATAAACATACTAGCTCTTGGTTTTTTCATTTCCCAACCTGCAGCTTTAAAGCTATCAATTAAAACTTCTGCTCTTTTTTCGTATTTATCTGATATTTCTTTTACGCAACTTTGATCTTCGTTTAAAGCTATCGTTGATGCAATTTGTATAGGAGTATATATCCCATAATCAAGCCAACTTTTTATTTTTTGCAATGCACCTACTAATCTTTGATTGCCCACAATGCACCCAACTCTCCAACCTGCCATATTATAGCTTTTAGATAGCGTATAGCTTTCAACTGCAACATCTTTTGCGCCTTCTACTTCTAAAATAGATGGTGCTACATATCCATCAAAGCTCAAATCAGCATATGCAATATCATTAATAATGTAGAATCTCTCTTTTTTTGCAAGCTTTACCAAACGCTCATAAAATTCCTTATACACCACTATTGTTGTTGGATTATGCGGGAAGTTAGTAACGACAAACTTCGGCTTTGGCATTGTATTATTTAATGCTTCTTGTAGTGAATTAAAATAAGATTCAACATCTAATTCGTAATTATCATTCCATTTTAGCCCAAATGTAGCTACATTTGCACCTGCCAAAATAAAAGCGTAGTAATGTATAGGATATGCTGGTTCTGCAACTATTGCGGTATCTCCATAGTTTGCGATAGCTTGTATTAAATGTGCATAGCCTTCTTTTGAACCAAGACTAACACATACTTCTAAATCAGGATCTAAACTTACATTATATTTTCGCTTATACATATCAGCTATTGCTAGACGCAATTTGTAGATTCCCTTACTAGCAGAATATCCGTGATTTTTTGGTTTTTGTGCTGATTCTGTTAATTTGTCTATTATATGTTGAGGCGTAGCACCATCTGGATTCCCCATACTAAAGTCAATTACATCTTCTCCATTTTGTCTCATTTGCAACTTTATTTCATTAATAGAAGCAAAAACATACTTTGGCAACCTTTTAATCTTATCAAACTCTATTTCACTAAACATAACTACCTCCCAAAATTACTCAAGCACTACTGATAGACCATTTTTAATTATAATTGGTAAATATGTATCGCTAATTTTGATAAATTTCGTATCTTTTGGTATATCTATATCTATAGCTCTTGTTTGCTTTTGTGAAGTAAAAATCTCTAAAATCCTCAAGTCTTTATCATAAAATACAACTTCTGGATACCATAATACTCCATAATTAGCACTCAAAGATATTTTTGAACCTACATTTATGTTATACCAATATTCACCCTGCAAACTAGCTTCACTTGATTTTACATTTGGGATTAATGGTATGGACTTTGGCATTGCAAAAGTAGTAGCATTAATGTTATATATCCATTGACTTATGCTTCGTCTTTCTATATCAGATACCACATAGCCATAATCTCTTAGCTTTCCTTGCAACAATACTGGGTCTATTGCATATTCTGTATTCATTGATAGGACGAATCTAAACCTATCTCCTTCTAATACACTTTGCTTTACCAAAAAATAATAATATCCCATACTTTGCAAAATATCATAAAGACTACCTATAAATGCACTTGGATTATGCGATACATAAAATGCTACTTCAAGCTCCATTGGGGAGTTAAACGATAGATTCAAAAGTCCATTTTGTTTTAAGGTTTGTGCTATTTTTTGTAAATTAGCCTTGCTATTAGGATATAAAAACTCATGTTCGTTAGCAAAAATACGCTCTATAAACTTTTGATTGATTTTATAATTATCATCACCTATAAACGACACTATGGCTTTATTTACTTCATTTGCAAAAATTATATGACTAAAAATGACAAAGAAGAGAAATAATGATTTTATTACCACCCTATTCCTCCATTATATTTGTTGTATTCTGCACTAGTGATTTCTTTTATCTCTCCAGTAGAATCTACATAAAATCGCATTCTATCAGCCATCTTGCTACCTAGTGTTTTATTTTTTGTAGCTATTTCAATCATTCCATGACCTGTTATTATCGTCTGCTCTCTTTTAGTATCTATCTCCAATGGCTCATTAGTTACTAGTGAAGTTTTTTCTTTGGTGTCTAGATATATAATTCCAACCCATACATTTTCTAGTGGTTTTAGCGTAAGCTTATTTTCTGCTTTTTCTTCTGTTTTTGGTTCTTCATTTATCGGAGTTGAAGCAGACGAATCTAAAGTGGTAGTAACTGGTATGGTAGAGTTTATATCTGTAATTTGTCTTTCAACTTCTAAGCTTACATTGGAATCTAATGCTCCTGTTTTGTTTGATTCTTTTGGAGCTATTGTTTTTACTTCTAGTTCTTGTATTTGATTGTCCAAATTTGTAGCAACATTACTAAAATTAAAATAAACATAAAATCCAACCCCAATAATAACTGCCAATATAGTAGCTATAACCACAAAGCCTGTGGAATCTTTTTGCTGTGTTGCCTCATGTGTTACTTTGAAATTTATTAACTTCTCTAACTCTTCTTCGTCTTTTTCATGGCTATTCCAATATTCATCATACTCACTAAGCCATTTTTCTAAATTTACCTCATACTCTCGTTCTAAAATTTTAATAAGCCCTATAGTTGTAGCCCTATCCTTTAATTCTGCATAATCACACTCTAATATAGAAGAAATTTTATTTAATGCCATGTGAGTATGTTTTGATATTTCTTTTGCACCTATTTTTTTTAAGCTTTCTAATTCTTCCATGAGTTTATCCTATCTATTAAAATTCCACCTGCAATACCTACATTAAGAGAGTCAAAATCACGCTTAAATGGGATTGTCAGAACATGATCCATTTTTGATATAACCTTATTTGTAAGCCCAACTTCTTCATTACCCAAAAATAAGGCTATCTTTTCTTGTCTTGGTATATTATCCAAAATTTCACCATTAATGCTAGTTCCGAACAAAATAAATTGCGAATTCTTTAAAACATTAATGACATCTAATGCATTTTTCTCTACGCAAAACTGCATATCAAACATAGCTCCAGCCGATGCACGAATCGCACCCTCTTGCTTAAAATTATTAACACCACAAATAACTATACTAGATACACCAAGTGCGTAAGCGGTTCTAAAAATAGAACCAATATTACCAACATCACTTACACCACACAATACAAGTACAAATTCCATTTGACAAACTTCTTTTAGCGATGTTTGCTTTAAAGATTCTATCTCTAATAGATATCCTTGATGATTCCCACCTCTAGCAAGGCTTTGGGCTTTTTTGGAATCTAATTTTATAATTGGTTTATTAAGTAACTTTAAGGAATGAAAAAATTTTTTATCAATTTCTTTGGATAGATAAATTGTTTTTATTAACTCTTTGTGCCTTTTTACCACAAGTTCGACTATACGCCTACCATACACAATCATAACAAATCCCTAATCACACAATAAATCATAATTTTCTTTTACAGACTTGCCATTTATTTTTGCAAGTATTTTTGCCTTTATCTTTGGAGGAATATCCATTAATAGCACCTCACCCTCTCCTATTGTGTTTTGCTCTCTAAAGCATGGTTTTATCACCATGACCCACTCGCCTTTGATTATAGAATCCTGTAACATATTGTATATATTTTGCACACTATCTTTATAGGTTGCTTGGAATTTTTTAGTTAATTCTTTTGCTAAAAATATTTCTAAAGAAGAATCAATCTCACATAAAATCTCTAAAGTCTCTAATAATCTATGCGGAGATTCGTAAATAACAATAGGATAGGAATAATTAACTATCTTTCTTAAAAATATTGTTTTTTCTTGAAGCTTGTGTGGCAAGAATCCTAAAAATAAAAATTCTTTCTCAACTATTCCGCTAAATGCAACTGCTAAAGTAGAAGCACTAATGCCACCAAAAACATCATAATTAATATTGTTTTCTTGCAAATACCTAATAAGCATAACCCCCGGATCGCTAATGCATGGCATACCTGCATCACTTAAAAAGACTATGTTTTGATTAAAAAATTCTTTATCTATGTTTTTTAGAAACTCTGTTTCATTGTGAGTGTGATATGGGATATATTTATACTCTTTGATATCCAAAAACCCCTTATCAATAAGAAGAAGTATTAATTTCTTAGCAATTCTCGTGTCTTCACAAAGAATGATATCACTAATTTTCAACACATTTAGCGTCCTTATGGTAATGTCTTCTAAATTACCAATAGGTGTCGCTAAAAATGTGATCATTTATTTAGATTATATCTTTGCTTAAATTTCTCAACTCTACCTGCTGTATCTACAACTTTATCAGAACCTGTGTAAAATGGATGACAAAAAGAAGAAATATCTATTCTTAGCTCTGGCTTAATGCTCATAACTTCAATTTCCTTACCGCTTGTAACGCAAGTAACCTTACATGGAACATACTCTGGATGAATTCCCTTTTTCATAATTAAAACCTCAAAAATTCTAAAATTAAAAGTTGCCATTTTACCAAAACAAAACATAAAATATAATAAAATTGTAAAAACTATATTACTTCAAGGAATAAAAATGCCAATAACTCCACGAACATTAAGCGGTTTTAAAGACAAATTACCACATGAAGCATATGCAAAATCAAAAATGATAAAAAGCCTAATAGAAAGCTTTGAGAGTTTTGGATTCCCACCGATTGAAACACCACACTTAGAATATGCAGAAATACTCAAAAAACAAGGTAGCGATGAAATACAAAAAGAAATGTATCACTTTAAAGACCACGGAGATAGGGAAGTTGCATTGAGATTTGACTTAACCGTCCCTCTAGCTAGATTCCTAGCACAATACAAAAACGAGCTTGGATTACCTTTTAAACGATATTGCATAGGGAATGTATTTAGAGGAGAGAGGGCTCAAAGAGGCAGATATAGGGAATTTACACAATGTGATTTTGATATATTAGGCACAAATAGCATTGGTGCTGATTGTGAAATCATACAAGTTATATATGCTTCATTAAAGAATCTTGGCTTAGAAAACTTTACAATAAACATAAATAATAGAAAAATATTTAATGGTCTATGTAGTTATTTAAGCTTAGAAAATCAAGTAGTTGAGATTCTAAGGATAATAGACAAAATAGACAAAATAGGACTAGATTCTGTAAAGCTAGAACTAAGCGAAAAACTCAAACTAAACGACAAAGATATAGAATTTTTAATTGATTTTCTAAATATCAAGCAAGAAGGTTGCACAAATGGAATCTTTACAAAATTAGAAAAATATAAAATTCTAGATTCAAAGCTACAAGAAGGAATCGCTGAATTAGAGGAACTATGTAATTTATTAGAAAATATAATACCTAGCAAAAACTACAAAATAAACTTATCTATAGCTAGAGGACTTGGATATTATACAGGTATAATTTATGAAACAACACTAGATGATTTACAAGATTTAGGCTCTGTATGTTCTGGCGGAAGATATGATAATTTAATTTCTAATTTCTCAAGTGATAATATAAGTGGGGTTGGAGCAAGTATAGGACTAGATAGGCTTCTAGCAGGGCTAGAATCTCTACAATTAATAAAAGCAAACAATCCAGCAAATGCAATAATAATCCCGCTAAATAACCTAAAATATGCATATAAAATTGCTAAAAATTTACGCGAAAATGGACTAAATATAGAAGTATATGGAGAAGTAGTAAAACCAAAAAAATCTCTCCAATATGCAAATAATAAAAATTATAAATGGGCAATTATATTAGGAGAAGAAGAAGAGAAAACAAATACTCTAACACTAAAAAACATGCTTGATGGTTCTCAAAACACAGAGACAATAGAATCTACACTAAGTATCTTAAATAATTGTGGCAAATAATCCTAACCTGCCACAATCCTTATCTCTTCTATAAGAAAAATACTCTCTAGAACAACAAGTGCAATTTTTATCTATAACAATATCACTAAAACCTAACTCCAAAAATTGTGCTTGTAAGACTTTAATTAAATCCAAATATATAGAATCCTTACGCATTATTTTGCCTAGACTTAATGAATCTCCGCAAAAAACATCACTTCTAACTTCATAACAACAAGCTCTAATAGAAGGTCCTACATACACAAATACATCACTAGCTCTTGTGCCATACTCTAAAGATAGAATCTTAAATCCCTCAAAGACAATTCTAGATTCAACGCCAAGCCTCCCTACATGAAGCATTGCTAAGACATCATTTCTTTTGTCATATAAAAGCACAGGATTGCAATCAGCAGTCATTATAAGTCCCACAATCCCCTTTTTATCCAAAATTATCCCATCTCCATTCCCTATTAACCCACCACTAGTGCCTTTAAGAACGATATTGCTATGAATCTGATTTAAATAGGCAAGATTGTCTATATGATAATTTTTTAACGAATCTTTTCTATTTTGTATAACTTTAGATTCTGTATCCAAACCTGCATGGAAGGCTACATTTACCCCACTTTCACTCAACCAATAATCCAATGCCACTAATCAATCCCTCCGCCCCACTCTAGGCTATAAGATTCATAATCTTGCATAATCAAACTAGCACCTTTTGAAATATCTAACAAAGGATCATTCGATAGAGTTATTTTCATATTCAACTCTTCTTCTAAAAACTCTCTAGTGCCATCTATAAGCGCCATTCCACCAGTTAGAATAGCACCTTCTTCTATCAAGTCTGCTGCCATATCAGGTGATGATTTATCTATCGCAAGAAGAACTGAATCTTTAATCTTATACAACCCAGAAATTAAGACGCTTTTTAATTCATTTAAATTTAGTTCAAAGTGGATTGGCATACCATTTATTAGATTCTTAGCACCAACATTTATTATCTCACTCTCGCCAAATAAATTTATCTTCCGTTTGATACTTTCTGCCATTTCTTTGCTTATGCCTATATTTTTATTATATTTACAATAATCAACAATGGCATAATCAATAAAATCTCCAGCCTCTTTTGTAAAAGTGCTAACAACAAGCCCTCCAAGCGATATAATACTAACTTCAACAAGCCCTCCACCAGCATCAATAACCATTCTAGCCTTTGCTTTAGAAATATCAATCCCAGCACCAACACTAGCACTAAATGGGTCTTCTATTAAAAATACTTCCTTAGCCCCAGCAAACATGGTTGCTTCATGCAGTGAATGTCTCTCAACTTGCGTTAGATTCTGCGGTATGCTTATACCAACTCTTGGAGATAGAGAGCTTGTTTTTGCTGATTCTATTAGTGCATGCATAAATAATTTTGTAGTTTCAAAATCACTAATTGCACCATTTAGCAAAGGATTTATAACCTCTATTTCAAGCGGTGTTCTACCTATCATTTGTTTTGCTTTGCTTCCAAGACATATAATTCTTTCTCTATTGCGGCTATCTAAGGCTATACAAGTTGGTTCATTAAATAAAATTTCATCTTGATTGCGAACTATTGTATTTACAGTTCCTAAATCTATAGCTATATCATTTCTGCTAAAAATCATAAATAATCCATATATAAAAAATAAATATTAAATTATAATTAACTTTTAGTATAATTGCAAAAAATTAGGAGAATCCATGTATCTTATAATTATATATGCTTTACTTTTTAGTATTCCAAAAGTTTATCTTTCACTAATTCAAATTAATTTTCTAAAAGACAAAAAAAACAAAGAATCTTACATACTAAACAAAGAAGAATTCAAAAATGCAGGCAACTACGCAATTATCAAAGAAAAGCTATCAATAATATCCACGATTATAGATTTTATTATGTTTGCATTTTGGATAACACTTGGATTAAAACTTTTAGAATCTCTATTTTCTTTTGGAGAGCTTATTAATAGTGTTTTAATCGTTCTTTTATTTTTAATTATTAGCTCTCTAGTTTCAATACCACTAGAAGCTTATTCATCGCTAGTTGTAGATAAAAAATTTGGCTTTACAAAAAGTGGGCTATCATTATTTATAGTAGATAAACTAAAGTCTCTAGCGTTACTAATTATAATTGGCGGATTGTTTATACTTGCATTTTCATGGATTTTGATAAACATAGAATTTTGGAGCTTATATGCGTTTTTGCTAACTGCTATTTTTATCGTTGGTACAAACTTACTATATCCAACAATCATTGCTCCAATGTTTAATAAATTTACGCCATTAAAAGATAATGATTTACAAGATTCAATTAATAATCTACTACAAAGGGCTGGATTTAACTCAAATGGCGTATTTGTAATGGACGCTTCAAGGAGAGATGGTAGATTAAATGCGTATTTTGGAGGGTTTGGAAAATCAAAAAGGGTGATATTATTTGACACTCTACTAGAAAAAATATCTAAAAATTCTCTTTTAGCAGTTTTAGGACATGAATTAGGACACTTCAGACATAATGACATATATAAAATGATGTCTTTAGTGCTATGCTTAATAGCTATTTTATTATTTGTAATAGCAAATATGCCAAGTGAAATATTTACACAAGCAAACATCTCTCAAACACCGCACTTTACAATAATTTTCCTAATATTGCTTAGTAATTTAGTTGGTTTTGTATTTACTCCAATTATTAGCTATTTTAGTTGCAAACAAGAGTATAAAGCAGATGAATTTAGTGCTTCTCTAACAAGCAAAAAAGATTTAGCAGACGCACTATTAGTGCTAGTTAAAGAAAATAAATCATTTCCACTATCACACCCACTTTATGCAAAGTTCTACTTCACTCACCCGCCACTATTAGCAAGACTAGAAGCATTAGGATATAAAGAATTAGCCAAAAATGACAATTAAAGATGCACTAAATTTTGGCTTTGATAGCTTAGGTCAATTTGAAAGACCGCTATTAGAGAGTGAGATTCTATTATCATTTGCACTAAATAAAGATAGAATCTACTTGCACACAAACTATAATAAAAAACTAGAAAATTTCTACATACAGCTATATAAAAGCTTTATACAAAAAAGAAAAAATCATGAACCAATAGAATATATAACAAATAGTGTTAGCTTTTATGGATATGATTTTTATATCAGCAATGGTGCTTTAATACCGCGTCCTGAAAGCGAGATTCTAGTATATATTGCAATAGATTTAATATCAAAACATGATATAAAAAACATAGCTGAAATAGGTATAGGTAGTGGGATTTTAAGCATAATGATATCAAAGCTATCAGATAAACAGCTAAATATACATGCAAGTGATATATCGCCAGAAGCACTATTTAACGCATATGTGAATATACAAAGATTCAAAACACACAATATAACGCTTCACAAAAGTAATCTTTTAGACTTCAATAAAGAGTATAAATTTGATCTTATAATATCAAATCCACCATATATAAAAAATGACGAAATTCTACCAAAGGAATTATCATTTGAGCCACAAAAAGCATTATTTGGTGGAAATATAGGAGACGAAATACTAAAAGAGATAATAAAAGTGAGCATAAAGCAACAAGCAAGATTCTTGCTATGTGAGATGGGATATGATCAAAAAGAACAAATAAGTAATTTTATAAAAGGATACAAACATAAAAAAATAGAATTCTATAAAGACTTGGCAGGACTTGATAGAGGATTTTTAATAGAGTTTTAATAACAAAGGCTAAAAAACCTCTGTTATTTTATCTCTTTAATAAATGCATCTTTGTTTATTCTATCTTTAATTTCACTAAGCTTATCTTGTGCTTCTTTTTTTGTTGCAAATGGCCCTATTAATAATCTATTGTTATCACCAGCCTTTTGCATACGATAACTAAAGTTTGATTGAGTAATTGTCTCTAATAATTGCTTATTTGGAGAAAACTTAGAAAAAGAACCAACTTGAACATAAAATCCTGTTGTAGCTTCACTGCCTTGAATCTTAGGATCATTTGTTTGTATATCCTTGAAGCTTTCAGAAGGAGTTGCAGGCTTTTGTATATTCTGAACAGGCTTATCTTGCTTTGGAGTTTGTATGGTTTGCTCTTGTCTTACTGGCTCTTTTGGTTTTTGTGTTTCATTAGAGGCAACAGGAGTTTTTGCTTGTTCCTTTTGTTGTGCTTTTATTTGGTCTATTATCTTTTGAAACTGCTCATCAGAACTTTGATTTTGATTATCAATTGGCATTTGACCAAAATCGCTTGGTTCTTTAGGTAGTGAGCTAACAGGTGTATTTACCTCTACTTTTTCTATTGGTTTTGCAGTCTCCAATACCGCGTTGTGCACAGGCTTTTTATCATCTTGCAACATATAAAACACAACTATAATAATAGCAAATAAAACAATAGCCACAGCACCAAGCAAAATTATTTTCTTGCCCTGAGAACCCTTAGTTTCTTCCTCATCTGAATTACTAATTAGCAAATCATCAAGCTCTAAATCTTTCTCTTTATCTAATTCATTCATAAATCACTCCTTTACATATGTTTTGACCAAGATGCACCACGCTCTTTTTTATAAACTTTATATGGTATGGTCAATATATTGAAATTTCTTGGTATATCAACACTTGGGAACACTTTCCATTCAGTAGCCATTTTTTGTGATAATTTCATACTTAGCATTTTTGCTAACTGACAAGCCTCTTGAAAAGTAGTATGTCCTTTATGTATATATAAATGTAAATGTCCGGGCGTTTTAGTCTCATACGCTGTAAAATTAATAAACCCTTCATCTCGCAGCATTAATTGTGCCTTATGCCAGAATCTCTCTGCATTAAAGCCATTGTAATCAAACACGATATTCTCAACCTTATCTCTATCATTAATCAAAGAATGCGCTACTAATATTTCTTTTTTTAAATGACTTTGGATTATATTCCTATTTAGCGGTTCATTAACTCTTTTAAATTTATCATAAAAGATTCTGCCATTGTGATGTATCTTCTGCCCAATACCAGCCTCCTTTATCCAATAATGATCGCTTATTATCTTGATTAGTTTCAAATCCATATCAGTTATCATTATAAAATCCCTCTACCTTAAAATATCGCCTGATTATATACAGGAAATTGTAACGCAATATCCTTTAATTCTCTTTTTATTTGCTCTTGCTTTTTAGTATTATTTATATCATCTAAGACATCTGCTATTTTGTTTGCAACAATATTAAATTCCTTTTCTTTAAATCCTCTTGCTGTAAGTGCTGGTGAGCCTATCCTTACACCACTTGTTACAAAAGGACTTCGAATTTCACCCGGAACTGTGTTTTTATTAACAGTTATACCAGCATTACCAAGTGCTAAATCAGCATCTTTACCACTAAAATCTTTGCTTAACAAAGAAAGCAAGATGAGATGATTATCTGTCCCACCACTTACAATATCATATCCTCTCTCTTGTAATACCTTAGACATTTCTTTAGCATTTAACTTTACTTGCTTTGCATACTCTTTCCATGATGGCTTTAGATTCTCACCAAATCCAACTGCCTTACCAGCTATTACATGCATAAGAGGTCCTCCTTGCATACCCGGAAAGACAGCCTTATTAATCTTTAGAGCATATTCTTCGTTGTTTGTTAGTATAAGCCCTCCTCTTGGACCTCTTAATGTTTTGTGTGTAGTTGTTGTAACCACATCTGCATAAGGGAAAGGATTAGGATATTCACCTGCAACTACAAGTCCAGCTACATGTGCTATATCAGCCATTAAAATAGCCCCAACACTATCTGCAATTTCTCTAAATCTCTTAAAATCAAGCTCCCTTGAATATGCACTAAATCCACATACTATCAAATTTGGCTTTGTTGCTTGTGCAATTTCGGCTACTTTATCATAATTTATATAGCCATCTAGTTCAACCCCATAAAAAAAGCTTTGATACATTTGCCCAGTAAAACTAACCTTAGCACCATGCGTTAAATGCCCTCCATGACTTAAATCCATACCCAAGATCTTATCATAAGGCTTAAGCAGTGCAGCATAAACAGCAGTATTTGCTTGAGAACCCGCATGTGGTTGCACATTTGCAAACTCACAACCAAAGAGTTGCTTTGCTCTATTTATGGCTATTTCTTCTATCTTATCTACAAATTCACAACCACCATAATATCGCTTGTATGGATAGCCCTCTGCATATTTATTGGTCAAAACACTTCCCATAGCCTCCATAACACTAGGAAATGTAAAATTCTCACTAGCAATCATTTCTAAATGCGTATTTTGCCTATCTAGCTCTTTATTTATATAATCAAAAATCTCTTTATCCAAACTCTCTAAATATCCCATTTTCTATCCTTTATCTATATTGTGCTTTTGTGGTCTAAGTGCGGGAAACAAAATTACATCTTTAATTATACTATGTCCGCTAAGAAGCATAACAAGCCTATCTATACCTATCCCCTCCCCTGCAGTAGGTGGCATACCATAGCCAAGTGCTGTGATATAATCCTCGTCCATATATTGTGCTTCCTCATCTCCTGCCTCTTTTGCAGCAACTTGAGCCTTGAATCTCTCATATTGATCAAGCGGATCATTTAATTCACTAAAACCATTTGCAATTTCACTACCACCAATAAATAGCTCGAATCTATCAGCAATATCTGGGTTATTATCATTTCTCCTCGCAAGAGGGCTTATTGATATTGGGAACTCTGTTATAAAGGTCGGATTAATAAGCTTATCTTCAACAAATACATCAAATGCTTCACTTTGCAACTTGCCTAAATCCATATCTCCCTCAAGCTTTACTCCGCTATTTTTTAGATATTCATATAACTTATCATAATCATTAACTACATCTCTAGGAACATTACCTATCTCAACAATCGAATCTATATAACTAATCTCTCTAAAGATTCCAAAATCTATTTCTTTATCACCAACCTTTAGCACATTTGGAAGATTAAGTGTGTTAAAAAGATGTCTAAATAGCTTCTTTGTAAGCTCTATTAAATCCTTATAATCTTTATACGCCCAATAAAACTCTATCATTGTAAATTCTGGGTTATGAGAATGATCCATGCCCTCATTTCTAAAATTACGATTAATCTCAAAAATAGCTTCAAACCCACCAACAATCAGTCTCTTTAAATAAAGTTCTGGTGCGATTCTTAAATATCTTTCTATATTTAATGCATTGTGAAATGTAACAAATGGTCTAGCATTGGCTCCACCCGGTATTGGGTGCATCATTGGCGTTTCTACTTCTAAGAATCCTTTATCTTCAAAGAAGCTTCTAATTGAAGATATTATCTTTGAACGCAAAACAAAAGTGTCTCTAACCTCGCTATTCATTATCAAATCTAAGTATCTTTGTCTATATCTCATTTCAATATCAACCAACCCATGATACTTCTCTGGCAATGGGATTATTGACTTTGTAAGAAGCTTGAATTCTAAAGTATGTATGCTAAGCTCACCTGTTTTAGTAACAAAAGGATATCCACTTAATAATACTATATCTCCAACTTCAATATATTTTTTAAATAGCTCAAAGTCTTCATCTATGTCATTTTTAGATAGATACCCTTGTAAGATTCCGCTATTATCCTCTATTTTTATAAATGCAGCCTTGCCCATAAGTCTTACAAATTTAATTCTACCACTTACTTTTACTACTTTGCTTATATCTTTTTTATTATCTTCTTCATAGTCTAAGACATAGGCAAACTTCTGGATAAACTCTTTATTTGATAAATCCTTAGTTAGCCCATTTGTATATGGATTAACACCAATTTCTCTTAACTTATCTGACTTTTGTATTCTTTGTTGTATATAAATATCACCCTCAAACAACTATCGCACCTTTATTAAAATGTAGGATTATTTTCTATAGCTTTACTAGCAGTATCAGCAATCCCCTGAACTGAATCTAGCTTAACAATAGCCACACCTGTCTTTACTAACACTGGGTATAAATGGCTATTATTTGTATATTTATCTATAAATGATTGAGCGAGTTGAAACCCTGATAAAGCATAAAAAATAATAGCAAATATCATAAAAATCTTTAATGCACCAAAACAAAAACCAAAGATTCTATTTGCAATGCCCAAATAACTTAATGCAACTAATTTTTGGAATATTCCAGATAATAACACTGAAAGAATCCAAAAACCAACCAAAGCAACAAAAAACCCTACAAGTGAAATTGCAGACTGATTGTCGAATCTATAAATATTATCACTAATCCAACCACCAAAACTATCAGAATATAAAGAAGCAATATATACACCACCAACTATCCCAACCAAGCCAAAAAACTCTCTTATAAATCCGTTTATAACACCTTTGAATCCAAAAAGTAATATTAAAACGAACAATATAATATCGAAGTAAGAAAAACTAGACATAGACATATAAAAAACCTTAAATAATTATAAAAACACAATAAAAGACAATATTCTACCCAAAAAAAGCCTAATTTTCCAAAAATTATAATAAAATTATTGCAAAATTTTACAAGGATAATTGATGGCAACAAAAGAACATAGTTTTGATATTTCTGCAAAAATAGACATGCAAGAATTTAAAAATGCACTAGAACAAGCAAAAAAGGAAATTTCTACTAGATTTGATTTTAAAGATGATAAAGCAAAAGAAATATCTCTAAATGAAAAAGAAAAATCAATATACATACTTGCCACAAGCGAAAATAAAGCAAAAACAATTAAAGATATTTTAGATTCAAAACTAATAAAAAGAAATCTATCAATAAAGGTTCTAAAAGAAAAATCAAAAGAAAACGCAAGTGGCGGTAACCTCAAGCTAACATACACAATCAACGATGTTTTAGATGATAAAAATGCTAAAAAAATAACTGCAGAGATTAAAGTACAAAATTTCAAAGCTACAACACAGATACAAGGAAGCGAGATTCGAGTAAAGTCAAAGAGTATAGATGAGTTACAAAAAATAATAGCCCACATAAAAGGAATGGAGCTTGAAGTTGCAGTGAGTTTTAGTAACTTTAACTAATGAAAAATATAGTTTATGCAATATTATGCGCCTTAAGCTTTAGTGCTTTTATTTATGTAGAGCATTTTGACATACACCAAAGAATTATTCCTAGCATTTGTGCATTTGTTGCTTTATTTTTATACTTGAATCTAACCAAAAAAAGTGCATTTATATGCGGAGCATTGGTTGGAATTTTATGGTTTTATTGGATTTCTCTTAGCTTTAGATATTATGATGCTACATATCTAATACCATTTGTTATTTTGTTTGTAGCATTTGTTTATGGAATCTTATTTGTAGCTTTATGCTTTTTTGATAGCCATATATACAGAATCTCAACTTTACTACTAGCATCATTTATTCACCCATTTTCGTTTAATTGGTTTATACCTGAAGCAATGCTAATAAATAGCTATTTTCCACCAACAAAACTAACTTTATTTTTAATTCTAACTCTTAGTTCATTTTGCATATATGCATTAAGGCAAAAATATTACAAAAGTATGGCAATAGTGTGTTTTGTAGCATTACTATCAATATCTTTAACCACACAACAAAAACAAACAAACACAAATGACACATTAAAAATAAAAACAATACAAACAAACATAGACCAAGACTTAAGATGGGATAAAAATGAACTAGAACAAATAGTAATTAGCAATATGAATGAAATCTCACAAGCAATAAATGAAAAATACAATATTGTAATTCTCCCAGAGACTGCATTTCCACTGCCTCTAAATAGATACGAAAACCTAATTGAAACACTAAAAGAAAAAAGCAAACAAATAACAATTATAAGTGGCGGTATAAACCAAGAAGATAATAACTTCTATAATAGTGCATATATATTTGAAAATGGTGATGTAAAAATTTTTAACAAAATAATCCTAGTGCCATTTGGAGAACAAATACCGCTACCTAAGATTCTAGTTGATTTGATTAATAAATATTTCTTTAATGGTGCTGTTGATTTTGCTTCAAACAACACAAATACAATCAATACTACAACAATAAATAATAAAAACTTTAATATAGCAATATGTTATGAAGCAACAAGAGATGAATTTTATAAAAATGACCCAAAATTACTAATTGCAATTAGCAATAATGCGTGGTTTTACCCTAGCATACAGCCTACACTACAAAAACTGCTTATGCAATATTTTTCAAAAAACTACAACACAACAATTTATCACTCAAGCAATAAATCACCAAGCTTTACAATCTATCCTTAAAGACTATCCACAATATCTAACCTTAAAAACTCTCTTGCTTGGATACTCTAATGCACTAAGAGATGCACTCTCTAATTTTGCATAATATACACAGCCAGTATCAATAGCAGCAAAACTCTTGCCAAAATACACATCTTTTTGCACATCATGACCAAACACATTAAAAACACTCGAATCTAAACTACAAACCTCATCACTCTTATGCAGTCTATTCCATATTATCTCATCTTTGCTTGTATCTCTTAGAGAATAATACTGCAGTCCAAATCCATGAGTAACAAATAGTCTCCTATTAGATTCATCATATATAGGCAAATCCAAGTAATAAGGCAACTCCATAAGCCAATTTAAATGCTCTACTATTTTCTCAAACCCACCATTTCTTTCATAACTTTGCAAAGTCTCATATCCACCATGCTCAAGCCAATGCACTCCACTACCTTGAAGTCTCTTATAATATCTAAGCATTAGCTCTTCATGATTTCCAAGCAGACATCTATAATTATATTTTATTATTAAATCAATAACCTCACAAGACTTCGCACCCCTATCTATCACATCTCCAACAAAAATAATATCACTATTATAAGAATCTGGAAGGCTCTCTATTAATCTACATAAAGTATCATAGCAACCATGCACATCTCCTATTATATAAACCATCTAAATATCCTAATAAAAAAACCTTAACACATAAAAACAAAATGCACCAAAAATAGCAGATACCGGAACGGTAATTAGCCATGCTGCTACTATTTTATTTATTGCTGAACGCTTAACTAGCTCTTCTTGATATACCTTCTTTAGTTGCTTTTTACCCTTCTTCTTCATCTCTGGGATTCCAAATTCTTTTTCTTCTTTTCTTTCTAGTATTTTTATCATTGCTGCCTTTTTTCTAACAGAAGACCTTCTAAACTTGTCTAAAAACTCCCTTAATGCTTGTGCATCATCATTTTTGTGTGCTTCTAATATCTTATTTTCCATTTCTTTATAACGCTTTTTTAAGTATTCCCTTAAAAATCCAACACCAAAAACCGCACCAACTGCAATATGAGTTGAACTAACCGGCATACCAAGCTCTGAAGCTACAAGCACCGTTAAAGCAGCACTCATAGCAATACAAAATGCACGAATCTGATCTAATTCTGTTATCTCACTACCAACTGTTCTTATTAATCTAGGACCATAAAGTGCAAGTCCAATAGAGATTCCAAGTCCACCTATAAGCATGATCCAAAATGGCACTCCTGCACTCTTCCCAATTACAAAGCCTTCTTTTAATGCATCATTTATAGCAGCTAGCGGTCCTATTGCATTTGCTACATCATTTGCACCATGTGCGAAGCTTAATAATGCAGCAGCAAAAATAAGCGGTATGGTAAAGAGGCTATTTATATGTTCTTTTTTATTTTCTAGTTTTTCCAATGCTTTAGCAATAATTGGTCTTACAACAAAAAATGCAACAATCCCCAATATAATACTAACTCCAAAGGCAGTAACTTGCTCTAATTGCAGAATCTTCTTTAAGCCCTTATTTATAAGATACAAGCTAAAAGCAAATACCATAAAGGACATTAAGTATGGGACATTTTTTTGTGCTGCGGTTTTTTTATTTTCTTTATAAGTAATTGTATTTTTTATAAAAAACAATAACAAAGCAGCAATAACTCCACCTGCAACTGGCGAAATAACCCAACTAGAAACAATGCTAATTAGTGCTTCCCAATTAACCACATCAAATCCACCTGCTGCTATACCTGTGCCTAAGATTCCGCCAACAATGGAATGAGTTGTAGATACAGGTGCGCCAATGGCGGTTGCTAAATGTAACCACAAAGCACCAGAAATTAAGGCTGCTAACATCATTCCAGTAAAAACCTTGCTATCTCCTATGGATTCTATTGATATTATCCCAGATCTAACCGTATCTACCACTTCGCCACCTGCAATTAACGCTCCTGCAATCTCACATATAGCAGCTATGATTATTGCTCCTGTCATGCTAAGTGCTTTTGAGCCAACTGCAGGTCCTACATTGTTTGCTACATCATTTGCACCTATATTTAATGCCATATATCCACCAACAATAGCTGCAAAACCAAGTAGCATCGGATTACTAACTTCATTGCTATACCATATAACCATGGTAATTATCAACAAAACAAATACAAATAAAACCCCAAACCTTTGTATATCGTCTTTATTCACACGCATTGCCTTTTCGTAATGCCAAAAATCTTTTATATCCACTAAATACCCCCTAAATACCAAAACTTCTAATATCTACAAATATGGAATACACTTTGCTTATATGGATTATATCTCAAAGTTCAAAGGAATGACAATTATGAAAAGAAATTCTACAACACTTGCAATAATGCCTGCTTTACTTGGTTTAGCCATTGTTTTACTAAGTGGTTGCGCAAATACAGAGCCAAAAATTTCATTTAAACCACCAGCATATGTAGAGGAATTACCCCCAAGAGAAGAAGAAGACAATTTTGGGAATCCGGGAAGCATATTTGGTAGAGGGGATAATTTGTTATTTTCAGATAGAAGAGCTATGCAGCTAAATGATTTAGTAACCGTAATTATAAATCAAACAGCACAAACAAGCTCAACAGCAAACAAAAACACAAACAAAACTTCAAATGGCACTCTAACGCCTCCAACGCTAAATTATGGTGGTGCTAGTGAGGGAGTTGGAAGCATTATAAATAGCTGGAATAATCTAGCAAACATAGGACTAAATATGGGAAATAGCACATCAACATTCACAGGTGCTGGCTCACAAAATAGACAAGAAACATTCTCAACAACAATAGCAGCAAGGATAATTAAAGTATTGCAAAATGGAAACTACTTCATAGAAGGTAGCAGAGAAGTGCTAATAAATGGTGAAAAACAAATAATCCATATAAGTGGCGTAGTAAGACCAAATGATATAGCAAGAAACAATACCATCGAATCTCAATACATAGCAGATGCAAAGATAATGTATGACACTCAAGGTGAGTTAAAAAGAAGCACAGAAAAAGGCTGGGGAACGAAACTTGTCGAATCTGTATGGCCTTTTTAAAGATTATTTAGGATAAAATACGCAAATCTAAACACAAAGGATTTGCGTGGTATTTACTTCTACAAGAGATTCTGGTATTGATTTAATTTCATTTAAAGATGCTATCTTAAACCCAAATGCACCTTATGGTGGATTATACACACTATCACACATACCAAAGCTAACACAAGATGACATCGCAAAACTAAGCAACTTGGATTACAAAGAATTATGCAAGAGCATATTTGACAAACTAGGCTTAGATATAGATTCTAGTATCTTAGAAGAATCTTTATTAACATACGATAGTTTTGATACAAAAATACCAGCACCCATTAAAAAAATAGAGAATAATTTTTATATACAAAAATTATACTGCGGACCTACTAGAGCATTTAAAGATATGGCATTGCAACCATTTTCAACAATGTTTAGTAGCTTTATAAAAAACACAAACCAAAAATACCTAATATTAGTCGCAACAAGCGGCGATACTGGTCCTGCTACTTTAAGTGGATTTGCCAATAAGTCAAATATACAAGTAGTATGTATTTACCCCAAAAATGGCACAAGCGATGTGCAAAGATTACAAATGACAACAATAGCTGCAAAAAATATAAAGACCATAGGAATTAATGGTAATTTCGATGATGCACAAAGTCTCTTAAAATCACTATTAAAAGATTCTAACTTTCAAAATGAATTAAAAGCAAATAGCATATCTTTAAGTGCTGCTAATTCTGTTAATTTTGGCAGAATCGCATTTCAAATAATATATCATGCTTATTCTTCTTTAGAAATGTATAAAAAATACAATAAACAAATAAACATAATAGTCCCTAGTGGTAATTTTGGTAATGCACTTGGAGCATTTTATGCAAAGCTTATGGGATTCCCTATACATACAATATACATTGCATCAAATAAAAACAACATACTAACAGAATTCATAAACACAGGAATCTACGACATAAGCAACAAAAGCCTACAAAAAACATTCTCTCCGGCTATGGATATATTAAAAAGCTCAAATGTTGAGAGAATGCTATTTGCACTATTTGGCGATACAAGAACAAAAGAGCTAATGCAAGAGCTAGAAACAAATAAGAAGTATCAAGTAAATAGCGATGAGTTAAAGATGATTCAAAAGTATTTTCAAGCAACTTTTTGTGATGATGAATTCTGTCTTAAGACAATCAAAAAATACGCAGATAATGGAATTATAATAGACCCACACACAGCATGTGGCATAAAAGCATATGAAAAAATACAACAAGATTCAAATGTAATCCCAACCATACTATGCTCAACAGCAGAATGGACGAAATTTGCCCCAACACTAGCAAAGGCATTACATATAGATTCAACACATGATAAAGAATCTTTAGAAAAAATATCAAAAACTTATAACATAAATGTCCCAAAACAGATTGTAGAGCTATTCCAAAAAGAAGAAGTAAATAATAAAACACTAAATTCAAATGAAGTTATGAATGAAATTTTATCTTGGATAAGGAGCTAAGATGCTTTATTTTTCTGACCTTTTATTAAAACTACAAGAATTTTGGAAAAAAGAAGGTTGCCTTATTATACAGCCTTATGATATACCTGCTGGGGCTGGGACATTTCACCCTGCAACACTGCTTAGAAGCCTAGATAGCAAACCATGGAGCGTAGCATATGTAGCCCCCTCAAGAAGACCGACAGATGGACGCTATGGTGAAAACCCAAACAGACTTGGTAGCTATTATCAATTCCAAGTGCTAATAAAGCCTAATCCTAGCAATATACAAGAACTATACCTAAAAAGCCTAGAATACCTAGGATTAGGCCTAAAAAACCATGATGTAAGATTCGTAGAAGATAACTGGGAATCTCCAACGCTTGGTGCATGGGGGCTTGGCTGGGAAGTATGGCTAGATGGCATGGAGGTTACTCAATTTACTTATTTTCAACAAGTAGGCGGGGTTGCTTGCTCTCCTGTGGCAGTTGAGATAACATATGGAACAGAAAGATTAGCCATGTATCTTCAAGGAGTAGATAATATATTAGATATTGCTTGGAATGAAAACTACAAATACGCTGATGTGCATTTACAAGGAGAGTATGAATTTTCAAAATATAACTTTGAAGTAGCAGATACTACAATGCTTTTTGAGTTTTTTCACAAAATGCAAGATGAGGGCAAAAGAGCACTTGAAGCAGGACTTCCACTACCTGCATATGATTGTGCTATGCTATCTTCTCATCTTTTTAACACTCTAGATGCAAGAAAGGCAATATCAGCATTAGAGAGACAAAATTACATACTAAAAATAAGAGAGTTAGTAAAAAGTTGTGCATTGCTATACAAAGAACAAGAAGAAGAAAGGGAACTAAGATTACAAAATGCAAAAAATAAATAATTTACTAGATACTCTAAATACTATAAGCCCATTTGACTTGCAAGAATCATGGGATAACTCTGGGCTTATACTTGGTAGCAGAAATGATGAATTTAGCAATATTTATCTATCATTAGAGGTAGATAGAAACATTTTAGAGAGCATTCCTAAAGATTCTGTGCTTATAACACATCACCCACTTATCTTCTACCCGTTAAAACAAATAGACTTTGAATCCTATCCTTCATCATTATTAAAAATTGCCATACAAAAAAATATAAAACTAATAGCAATGCACACAAACTTTGATAAAACACATTTTGGAAAATATGTAGTTAGAAAACTGCTAAAAATAGATTCTTTTAATCAAGATGGTTTTGTTGTGTATTTTTCATGGGATAGCAATTTAGATTCATTATGTTATAAGCTTAAAGAATCCCTAAAAATACAAACTCTAAAAATAACAAAAAGTAGTCAAAATTGCAAAAACATTGCACTTGTTACTGGTAGTGGAGCTAGTTTTGTAAGAAGCCTAAGCAATGTAGATTGCCTAATTACAGGCGATATAAAGTATCATGAAGCAATGGAAGCTATGGAGAGAAATATAAATCTAATTGATTGTGGTCATTATGAGCTAGAGTGCTATTTTGGGGAGATTCTAGCTGATATTTTGACAAATTATGGTTATAAAGCTATAATCTTTGATTCAAAAAATCCTTTTTATTTTCTATAAAATCTTGGAGCAAACATGAACAAACACCTAATACAGCTAATTGATATATCAAACCTAGATAAAGAAATCGATTCTTTTGAACCTAGAATCAAAGAAGCAAACAAAGAATTAGATGTAATACTAGATGAAGAAAAAGTGCTAAAAAGAGAACTAGATGAACTAGAAGCAACAAATAAAGACCTATCTTTGGCAATACAAAAAAACGAAAACCACCTAAGTGAGCTATCAAACAAACTAGAAGACATAGCAAAGAAAACTAAACTAATAAAAACAGAAAAAGAAAGCAAAGCTCTTAGCCTAGAAGAAGAATTAGCAAAAGAACAAATCACATTTGCAAATGAAGAAATAGCAAGACTAAATACACTTATATCTTCAAAAAATGACAATATAAAAGAACTAAAAAATAAAATAAGCGAACTAAACAAAAACGCAAAAGAAGTCGAACAAAAAGTAGAAAAAGAAGTAAAAGAAATAAAAGGTGAGCAAGAAAAAATCTTCAAGCAAAAAGAAGAATTAGTAGCCAAAATGGACCAAAAAATAATTTCATTCTATGAAAAAATAAGAAAATGGGCTAAAAACACTGGCGTAGTATCAATAACTAGACAAGCATGTGGTGGTTGCTTTATGAGAATTAATGACAAGACATATTCTGATGTAATACGCTCTGATGATATTATCACTTGCCCACATTGTGGCAGAATCCTATACAACGAGGAGACTAAAGAGGCTTGAGATTATTTGTAGCCTTCTATTATGTAATTATGGTGGCGCTAAATATAATAGCACTACCGCTCCTATTTTTATTAAGTTTCAAGCAAAAATATAGACAATCCCTTAAAAAACGCTTCCTTTTACCAAGCTTCCCAAAAACACAAAATGAAATCATTTGGATTCATGCTTGTTCATTTGGTGAAATTAGAGCTATAAAACCACTAATAGAAAAAATAAATCTAAACAATAATGAATCTATAATTATCACCACAACAACACAAACAGGCTACAACGAAGCAAATAAAATCTTTCAAAATGCACAAGTTTATTATCTTCCATTTGAATCTTTTATTCCATTATTTACAAAAAACTTAAAGATAAAAACACTAACACTCTTTGAAGCAGAACTATGGCTCATGCCACTTGTATGTGCCAAGCAAAAACAAGCAACAACAATCCTCCTTAATGCTAGAATCTCAACAAACTCTTATGATAAATATTTAAAATTCTCATTTCTTTATAAAGTTTTATTTAGCTATGTAGATTTGGTATTAGCACAACAAAATATAGACAAACAAAGATTACAAAGCATTGGTGCTAGAAATATCGAAATATGTGGAAATATAAAAGCAAGTCAAAAACCACAGATTACTAAAGATTACAAAAAACCAAAACAAGAGTTATGGATAGTAGCTAGCACACACGAAAAACAAGGAATCTTAGAAGAAGAAATAATCCTACAAGAAATACTAAAAATATTAGAAATATCAGACTCTAGCCCTAGAATCCTATTTGTCCCACGACACCCAGAGAGGTTTTCAAAAGTTCAACTAACCTTAGAAAATATACTAAAAGCAAAAAACCTAGAATTAAAAATAGCATCAAAAGAAGGAATCCAAAAAACGATACAAGCACAATTTGGCTTGATTGATTGCCTAGGTGAATTAAATAACCTATATGCTATTTCATCATTAGTCATACTAGGTGGTAGCTTTGTTGATAAAGTTGGAGGACATAACCCAATAGAACCATCATTTTTTAACAACAAACTAATAACAGGAGCATATATTTTCAACCAAACAGCACTATTTTCATTATTACAAAACTATGTAATATGTGATATAAAAGACCTAAGCGTAGTGTTAAAATATAGAAATTTATTAGAAGATTCTAAAACAATAAACAAAATTAAACTAGACAAAATAGCCCAAAAAATACAAGGACAATAATGATTGAAAATACAAAAAATCTACAAAAAGCCTATAAACTACTAGCATTACAAGAAAAAATATCAAACAATGAAGCAAAGAACCTAATAGATAAAGGACTAGTTAGCATAAATAATAAAAGGCTTAAAATAGCAAGAGCCGAACTACCGATAAATACGAAATTCAAAATACAAAAACAGCCAAAAATAAAAGTAATCTTTAAAGATGAAAATATCTTAGCACTATCTAAACCACCTTTTTTAAGCTCTGAAGAAATAGCACAAAAGCATAAAGAATGGTCTCTTTTACATAGACTTGATAAAGAGACAAGCGGAATTTTGCTTTTGGTTAAAGAAAATAGTAAGTTTCACCAAAAAGCCAAAGAAGAATTTAAAGCACAAAAAGTAACAAAAAAATATCTAGCAATAGTAAGCGGAATAGTAGATGAAGAACAAGACTTAAACTTCCCATTATTAATTAAAAAAGATAGATTCGCAAAAGTATCAGTGTCAAAAAGCGGAATTAACGCACATACTCACATTAAGCCATTAGAAATACAAGGCAAAAAAACAAAACTAGAAGTAACAATAACAACAGGTAGAACACATCAAATAAGAGTTCATTTATCACACATAAAACACCCAATAATTGGCGATACATTCTATGGCGGACAAGAAGGAAGCAGAATCATGCTACATGCACAAAAAATAGAACTACTTGGATATAGCTTTATAGATGATGAACCGATAAATTTTCTGTTTTAAGTATTTTTTTGATATATTTTTGCACTAAATTTTTAAGGTTTATGTAATGGTAGAAGCAAAATTAATATGGATGGATGGTAAGCTAGTGCCTTGGGCTGATGCTAAGGTGCATATCTTAACTCACACACTACATTATGGAAATGGCGTATTTGAAGGCACAAGAGCCTATAAAACCGATAAGGGAATGGCTATCTTTAGACTTGAATCTCACACAAAAAGACTACTTGATTCTGCAAAAATAGTTGCTATAAACTCACCTTATAATCAACAAGAATTACAAAATGCACAAATAGAATTAATAAAAGAAAACAACTTCACCAGCAATGCTTACATACGCCCATTGATATATCTAGGATATGGCTCTATGGGTGTATATCATAGAAATTCTCCAACAAATGTAGCAATAGCAGCGTGGCAGTGGGGTGCATATCTAGGAGAAGATGGATTAGAAAATGGAATTAGAGTGAAAACTTCTTCATTTACTAGAAACTCATCAAAAGCACTATTTGGCAAAGCAAAAGCAGTTGGAAACTATCTAAACTCTCAAATGGCAAAATACGAAGCAACTCAATGCGGTTTTGAAGAAGCATTATTGCTTGATGAAAATGGTGTTGTAGCAGAAGGAAGCGGAGAGTGCTTTTTTATAGTTAGAAATGGGAAGTTAATCACTCCTCCAAATGATTCATCTTTAGAATCTATCACACAAGATTCAGTTATACAAATTGCTAAAGACTTGGGTATAGAAGTGCTTAGACGAAATATTACAAGAGATGAAGTATATATTTCAGATGAAGCATTCTTTACAGGCACAGCAGCAGAAATCACTCCAATAAAAGAGCTAGACTATAGAATCATAGGAAATGGCAAAAGAGGAGAGATAACTTCAAAACTACAAGAAGCGTACTTTGATGTAGTATATGGAAGAAATACAAAATATAGCCATTGGCTAACTTATATCAACTAAAAGGGGTTTTATGCCTATTGACTTAAATGAACATTTAAAGAACAAAAACAGAAACAACAGACAAAACAACACGGAAGAAAATGCCAACACAAATAATGATAAGCGTGGTAATGGTGGATTTGGCGGAGGTAATAGAGGTGGTGGATTCCAACCAAAAATGCCAGCTTTTAATATGCCTAGCGGCAAGAAAATGGGTGTAATCTACTTAATTGTTGCTTTAATAGCAATTATTTTTTTACTAAAACCATTTACAATAATAAATAGTGGTGAAGTTGGTGTAAAAATCACAACTGGTGAATTTAGCCAAACTCCGCTACAACCGGGAATCCACTTCTTTATCCCCGGGATTCAAAAAATAATCCCTGTAAATACAAAGGTTAGAATCGCTGAATTTACAAGCGTAGAGGGAAATATCCGCTCTAGAGATGAAGGTAGTGTGAAAAATCAAGCCATTAGTGTGCTAGATTCAAGGGGATTATCAGTATTTGTAGAATTAGCAGTGCAATATAGACTAGATCCACTAAGTGTGCCACAAACAATAGCAACTTGGGGACAAAACTGGGAAGAAAGAATAATAACTCCAGTAATTAGAGAAATAGTAAGAAATGTTGTTGGTAGCTTCCCAGCTGAAGAATTACCTGTAAAGAGAAATGAAATTGCAACACTAATTGACCAAAAATTTAGAGAAAATATTAATAGCTTAGAAAATAGACCTGTTGAGCTTGTATCAATACAATTAACAGAGATAGTCTTACCAGTTGCAATAAAAGAACAAATAGAAAGAGTGCAAGTAGCAAGACAAGAAGCAGAGAGAGCCAGATATGAAGTAGAAAGAGCAAAACAGGAAGCAGAGAAAAAAGCAGCACTTGCAAAGGGTGTAGCTGATGCAACAATAATTGAAGCAGACGCACAAGCAAAAGCAAACAAGCTAATAAGTCAAAGCTTAAATAGCCCACTATTGCAACTTCGCCAAATTGAAGTTCAAGGACAATTTAACGAAGCATTAAAAACAAACAAAGATGCTAAAATTTTCTTAACACCGGGTGGAGCAACTCCAAATATATGGCTAGATTCAAAAGATAATCAAAGGGCATCTTCAATAGGTCAATAAATGGATATTCTAAGTAGCATACAATGGGATAAGCTAAATGGGCTAATCCCAGCAATAGCACAAGATAGCAAAACAAATGAAGTTCTTATGTGTGCTTTTATGAACAAAGAATCTCTACAGCTAACCATACAAACAGGATATGCACACTATTTTTCTAGAAACAAACAAAGAATATGGAAAAAGGGCGAAAGTAGCGGACATTCACAAAAGATAGTAGAATTAATGCTTGATTGCGATTATGATTGTCTATTATTAAAAGTAGAACAAAATGGCATAGCATGCCACACCGGAAATCTTACATGTTTTTTTAACAAAATAGACCAAAATAGCATTGTAAAAACACAATCTAACTCCATAGATACAACACAAATCTATGATATATTTGATAATCTATTTAATACAATACAAGATAAAAAGTTTGACAGCACAGAAAAGTCATATACAGCATCACTATTTGCTAAAGGCGAAAATCAAATAGGCAAAAAAATAGTAGAAGAATCTTCAGAACTAGCCTTTGCAATCAAAGATAAAGACAAAAAAGAAATAATATATGAAGCAGCAGATTTGTTCTATCACGCTCTAGTTGGATTAAGTTTTAGCAATATAACATTAGATGAAGTAAGGACAGAGCTACTAAGAAGAGTTGGCACAAGTGGTATAGACGAAAAAAACTCTAGAAAAAAATAGGATACAACATGGATGCTTCTATAATAAAAGCATATTTTGCAAAAATAACAACATTGTTGCAATTTTTCTCACTACCAGATTATTTGATATTAATTAGCATTTTTCTTGTGATTTTGATTTTTTTCTTGCTTAGCGTTGTCTTTAGATTAAGTAGGGTTATTGCGTTTTTTTTACTCCTTATTAGTGTTGTTTTGTTCTTTTCTGCACCAATTGCATATCAATATATAATGGAAAACTACATAAAAAAAATAGACTTTAATTTAAGCAAAAACGAAAAATTACAATATGATTCATTCTACTATGTAGAAGGCAACATCACAAATATCAGCCATGTTGATTTTAAAGGTTGCTTGATTTCAACAAACTTCATACCAAGTAATACAAAAAAATACAGATACATAAAGTATAGATTACTCCCAACTTATATACACTATGAACACCTAAAAACACCACTAGAGAAAAATCAAACAACAGAGTTTAAAGCAGTAATACCATCTCCAAACCCACAAGTGCAGTATATACTTGAGAGTAAAGGAATGTGTTATTGAAAATAGCAATTAGTATAGGCGATATAAATGGAATTGGACCAGAAATAATCCTAAAAGCACATAAAAAAATAAGCAAACTATGCACACCAATTTATTGTGTCGATAAAGAGATTCTAAAAAAGGCTGCAAAACTCATAAGATATAAAATGCCAAAAGATATAAAATGCCAAAAGATAGATAAAAATATCCCAACAATATCTCCCTCTACAATAGATAAAGATAGTGGGTTATATTCATATAAAAGCTTTAAAAAATCAGTTGCATTAGCAAAGACAAAAAAAGTAAAAGCAATCATAACAATGCCGATACACAAAAAAGCATGGGAATTAGCAAATATAAAATACAAAGGTCATACAGATGCCTTAAGGGATTATTTTAAAAGTGAGGCAATAATGATTCTAGGATCTCCTAGAATGTTTGTAGCCCTATTTAGCGACCATATACCTCTAAGAGATGTTCCAAACACGATAAATTCTGAATCTCTAAGTAAGTTTTTAATAAATATTTCATCTTTTGTGGATAAAAAATGTGGTGTATTGGGGCTAAACCCTCATGCTGGTGATTTTGGTGTGCTAGGAAATGAAGAAAAAGAAATAATAAAAGCAATCAAAATAGCAAATACCAAGCTAAACAAAGAAGTATTTCAAGGACCACTTGTGCCTGATGTAGCATTTAACGGGAAACATTTAAAATACTATGTAGCAATGTATCATGACCAAGGATTAATACCGCTAAAAACCCTATATTTTAAAGAAAGTATAAATATAACGCTAAATATACCCATAATACGCACTTCAGTAGATCATGGCTGTGCATTTGATATAGCTTATAAAAATAAAGCACATATAAAAAGCTATATCAACGCAGTAAAAATGGCAGTAAAAATGGCTCACAAAGAATAGCCATAGGTATTTACAATAAAATCTATATCCTTATCTCCCCTACCACTTAGATTTACTAGAATCTTCTTGCCTTTCAAGTCTTTTGCTATTTTTAGTGCATATGCTACTGCATGACTTGATTCAATAGCTGGTATTATCCCCTCTTCTTTGCTAAGTTCAAAAAACGCAGAGATAGCCTCATTATCACTTATACACTCTACCTTAGTCCTACCTATACTATGCAAATATGCATGTTCTGGTCCAACACTTGGATAATCTAAACCACTTGCTACACTATATACAGAAGCTGGATTGCCAGATGAATCTTTTAGCATAATAGAGTTAAACCCATGCATAATTCCCTCTTCTCCATAGCTAAGAGATGAAGCATGATTGCCATATTCACTACCCCGACCAAGAGGCTCAACCCCAACTAGCTCAACACTATCATCTATAAATCCACTAAAAATACCAAGTGCATTACTTCCACCACCAACACAAGCAGTAACAATATCAGGCAACTCCCCAGTCATCTCTAAAAACTGCTCTTTAGATTCGATACCTACAATAGCTTGAAAATCTCTAACCATCCTTGGAAATGGATGTGGTCCTACAACAGAACCTATTGCATACATAGAATTTTCCAAATCGCTCATATAAGATTCAAATGCAGAATCCACAGCCTCTTTTAATGTCTTTGCACCAAAGCTAACTGGAACAACCTTAGCTCCTAGAATTTTCATTCTAACTACATTTGGATATTCTTTTTGTATATCTATCTCACCCATGTGTATTTCACATTCAAGCCCAAAATACGCCGCAGCAGTAGCAAGTGCAACCCCATGTTGTCCTGCTCCAGTTTCTGCTATTAGCTTCTTTTTGCCCATAAACTTAGCTAGTAATCCCTCGCCCATGCAGTGATTTAGCTTATGAGCACCTGTATGATTTAAATCCTCTCTTTTAAAGTAGATTCCAGCGCCACCATATTTTTTTGTTAGATTATGTGCGAAATATATCGGAGTTGGACGACCTTGAAAGTGCTTTCTTATCTTGCGTAACTCTGCTATAAAATCAGAATTTTGTGCTATTAAATCATAAGCCTCATTTATCTCTTGCATAGCTTTTTTTACTTCCTCTGGAACAAAGCTACCGCCAAACTTACCAAAAAATCCACTCTCATCTGGGAATTGTTTTAGATATGGTTTTTTCATTTTATATCCTTTTGTAGCGATTTTGCCTTTAACTTTACCATCCACATATTGCACCACCCAAATAATACAAATGCATAAATGGACTTGCGAATCTCAAAATAAGATTCAATATCCACAAACTTATGCGAACAAACAATCATAACACAAGAAATAATAAGTAGTAAAAATAAATTAAAATATTCATATGAATCTAAAATTAACTTTTTCTTCACCCATATAAATATCACCAAACACACACCAAATACCAACATTACCATATCAATATATCCAAATATATCACCACTAAAAAATGGTGCAATAGAAAATGCAAAAAGTGTGCTTATTACAACATTTAAATTTGGTTTTGTTAGATGTAAGATTCTGCCTATTTTTGTTTGTTTGCTAAAGTTTAGAGAAAAAATATAAATAATGCTAGGCAAAATAACAAAAAATATATACATAATATAATCAACAAACATTTGTCTATATGGTTTGACAAACATAGTATCTCTATTAAATGCTAAAGTATCTTCTAAAGAAAATAAATCCAAATCACTCCTAACAACTACAAAAATCTCATAATACAAAAGATACAAAAATAAACAAGCCATATAAAATATAAACAACATGTATAATTTAGGAAGATTATAAACCCTAAACATACTAAAGATACTAAATATAAATCCACATACTAAAAAAGTAATTTCTATAAAAAAATAAACTCCATGTGGCTCTGTCATAAGTCTAAACATCTGTGATAATTCACTAACACTACCTGATAATAGCAATAACAATATATTAAAAATTGCTATTACAAAAAATATAGATGAAAACAATAATTGAGGGAATGTTAGTTTTTTCATATCTTATCCTATGGATTTTTTAAGAAATATCCATCAACACCATTAGCAATACCAATGCTTAATGCCTTTTGAAATGATGATTTAGTCAATCTCTTACCCTCTGTTGGGTGAGTTAGATATCCACTCTCAATTAATACAGATGGCATAATAGCACCAACTAGCACCCAAAATGGTCCCTCCCTAACACCGCCATCTACTACGCTATAGTTTTTCTTTACAGACTGCAACATACCATATTGAATATCAATGGCAAGCCTATTTGAAGCTACGATTCTTTGTGTGTTTAGAGTATTTAAGAATGATTGTTTAGAGAAATAATTCATAACTTCAGTATCGTCTTTATTTTCTAATGCAGCAACCTTCTTAGCTCTCTCACTCCTAGCAGTAGACAAGAAATAACTCTCAATTCCTTGAAGCTTTGTTTTGTTTTCAGAAACCGCATTTGCGTGTATTGATATAAACAAATCAGCATTTTTATTGTTTGCAAATTTAGTTCTATCTCTTAGGCTTATAAACACATCTTTGCTTCTAGTCATATATACTTTATATCCACGCTTTTTTAGCTCTTCGCTTAGATACTTTCCTATATTTAATACAATTGTTTTTTCGCATACTTTATCAATCCCAACAGCACCACAATCCTTGCCACCATGACCAGGATCTATTACGATTATTTTTTGCTTTGTAGATTCTGCTTTTGTATTCGTTGTGCTTTTATTTTCTTTTTTGTGAGTGTCAAACAATGAAGCGATTGAAACTTTATTTACACTTTTTGCATTTGGTATTTCTAAGATTGCCTTTTTTTGTGCATATTTCCATTTTGCTCTTAGTTCTTTTTTTGTGCTTAGCACAAGCCTTACCTTGTTTGGTGCATTTTGTGCAATCTTAACTATAACATCACCTTCAAACTCAAACACCCTAGCATTACCCAATAAGTCTGCACTTATATCATATACATATCGAATCTCATCATTATTTTTTAGCGTAAATGCTTTAAAAGCACTAGCCTTTATAGCTTTATTAAAAAATAAAGATACGCCATTATTTGTTTGTGTAATAGAAGTTATCTTTAAATCACTAGCATTAATAAAAGCACAATAAATAAAGATACAAAAAATTATTCTAATCATTTGGTTAGTTCATCTATAATTTCTTGGACACTTTGAATCTTATCAATCCTATATCCATTAGCACCAGTAAAGAATAAACCATTTTCTATATCTCCACGATACCCATCTCCTAATCCATCAGCAATGCAGTATCCAACCTTTTTTGCCTCTTCTCCTCTATTGCATGGTGAGACACAATTACTTATACAAGCTATCTTTGGTGCTTTTCCTTCCCTTAGTGCCTTAATTATACCAGTAACAATCGCTCTAGCAGGATATCCAACAGGAGATTTTATGAGCTCTATATCTTCTTTTTTTACTTTTAACATAAGCTCATTGTAATATTTTGCATCACATTCTTTTGCACCTAAGAATCTAGTCCCCATTTGCACACCACTAGCACCAAGAGAAATCATTCTATCAATATCACCCCTATCCCAAATGCCACCTGCTGCAATAATTGGAATCTCCCCCCAATTCTTACTCTCCTCTACTACTTGTGGTAATATAGATTCAAGCTGATGTTCTGCTTTGAAGCAGTCTTCATAACTAACACCTTGATGTCCTCCACTTAGAGGTCCTTCAACAATGACTGCATCAGGGATTTTCTTATATCTTCCCTCCCATCTTTTGCATAATATTCTCAATGCCTTTGCAGATGATACTATGGGAATTAATGCTACATTTGGAAAGTTGCTTGTAAATTCAGGCATATTAGTAGGCAATCCAGCACCAGTTATTATCATATTTGCACCAGCCTCACACGCATCTCTTACTACTCTACCATATTCATTTATTGCATATAAAATATTTGCTCCAAGTGGCTTATCACCACATATTTTTCTAGCATTTTTAAATATTTCAAACAAAGAATCTTTAGAGTAAAAATTCATAGTATCAAATGGACGATTCTTGATTGATTTTTGTATAAATTCTCTATTTTTATAATACCCAGTCCCAACACAAGAGATAATACCCATTGCATTACACTTAGATACATTTCCTGCTAGATTATCCCAACTAATGCCAATTCCCATACCCCCTTGAAATATAGGTAAAGGTATTGTATATTGTCCAATTTTTAAAGGTTTTAGTCCCATAGCTTCCCTCTTTATTTTATAATTACTTTTGCAAATTTTCTTTTTCCAACTTGTATTATATATTCTCCACTAGTTAAGTTGAGTTTGGAATCTTCTAGTTTTTGTTGGTTAATTTTTACACCACCCTGCTTAATTAATCGTATAGATTCAGAATTAGAAGATGATAGCTTGCATTCACTAAGCACTTGTGCTATCCAAATTCCTTCTTCTTTTACAAACTCTTCAATATCGCTTGGTAGCTCATCTTTGCTAAACACTTTAGCAAATTCCTCTTGTGCTTCTTTGGCACTTTTTTCATCATGATATTTGGTTATTATCTCTAATGCTAATTCTTCTTTAATCGCCTTTGGGTGCAAACTGCCATTTTTTACACCCTCTTTTAGAGATTCTATTTGCTGTAATGATTTTGTGCTTAAAAGCTCATAATATCTCCACATAAGTTCATCTGAAATACTAAGCAATCTACCAAACATCTCTTTTGGCTCTTGTGTGATACCGACATAATTCCCTAAGCTTTTGCTCATTTTATTTACACCATCTAGTCCTTCTAGCAGTGGCAACATAACAACTGATTGTTCTTTATTGCAACCATAAGCCTTTTGCAAATGCCTACCCATAAGCAAATTAAACTTCTGATCAGTTCCACCAAATTCTATATCACAATTTAAGGCAACTGAATCATATCCCTGCAAAAGAGGATAGAAAAATTCAACAATACTAATTGGGCTTTGGCTTTTATATCTTTTCTCAAAATCATCTCTCTCTAACATTCTAGCAACAGAAAACTTTGATGAAAGCTCCAACATACCACGAATCCCAAGTTCATCAAGCCACTTTGAGTTAAATACTATCTCCATTTTAGAAGAATCTAAAACCTTATATACTTGCTCTTCATAAGTTTTCGCATTCATTAACACTTGCTCTTTGCTAAGTGGTTTTCTAGTCTCACTCTTACCGCTTGGATCGCCTATCATGCCAGTAAAATCACCTATTAGAAAATAAACTTTCGCACCATATTTTTGAAAGGTAGCTAGTTTTTGCAATAACACACTATGTCCCAAATGCAAATCCGGTGCAGTTGGGTCAAAACCAGCCTTAATGGTAAATGTGGTTCCATCTTGCAGATACTTATTGACAAGACTTTGTATATATTCTATACCTATTATCTCTTGCACTCCACGCTGTATATCTTCCATAGCTTCTTTAAGTTTTAATTCTAAATCCATGTGTAATCCTTAATTAGCATATGCATCTTTTAATGCATGTATGTCTATTATTTTGTATTGATTTGATAATATCTGCTTAATCTCCTTTAATCCCAATGACATACACTCAAACTTTATCTCACAATGCGTAGCATATGTATTTTTTTGCGAACCAAGCTCGATTGATAACACATTAATGTCATTTTTTGCTAGAAATTGCAAGAAATTTGCCAAGATTCCTTTGCGGTTTTCTAATGCAACTATCAATTTATATGTTTGAATCTTATCCCCAAGCCACCCGACATAGAGCATTTTTACGCCTTTTTGTATTTCTAAATACGCCCTATCGCACATTCTGTGGTGTATAAAAGCTTTTGTGCCAACTTTTAAAGCAACAATATCATCTCCAAACTTTGGGTGACAACAATAGTCAAAAACTGCTTGACTTATCGTATGATTCGTATGCAAGACAATATTATCAAAATGCAATTCTTTTAGTTTTAAGATTCTAAACTTAAGCTGCGTTAGGAATCCTGCCTCTTTTTGATAGCTATTTTTTACTCTATTTTTTATATCTTTTAGAAGTGCAATATCCCTTGAGGCTCTAGGAATAATCTCATCTAGTTCATTATCTTTTACATATTGTTCTATCTCATTTGCACTTTTATCAAAAATCGTAGCAATGATATTTATAGCACTTTTCTTCTCTATCTCTTTAATTCTTAAAGCACAATTTGCTTTAAGCTGACTTTTTGCCCTTGAAGTTTTCACAGCATCAATCCATGAACATCTAAGAATCGTCTCTTTTGCAGTGATTATCTTTACTATATCACCACTCTTTAGAGTAGTAAGAAGTGAAGTTTTTTGGTTATTTACATATGCTTCTTTTGCCTTATTTCCAACTTCAGTATGCACAGCATAGGCAAAATCAAGCACAACAGCACCAATAGGCAAAGAATAATCATCACCATCTGGTGAGAAAACAACTATATCATCACTATATAAGTCATTTTTTACAAGCTCGTAAAACTCCTCAACAGAATCGTTTTTAAACTGCAACTTATTTAGCCAATCAAGGCTTGGCTGACTATTCCCTCCTGTTTTATATTTCCAATGTGCTGCAATTCCATATTCTGCACTTTTATGCATATCTTCTGTTCTTATTTGCACTTCAAAAATAGCAGAATTATCAAATAAAGTTGTGTGTATCGTCTGATAACCATTCTCCTTTGGCAATGCTATATAATCTTTGAATCTTGACATTATTGGCTTAAATGCTAAATGCAAAATACCAAATACCCTATAACAATCAAGTGGCTCTTTAACTATAACTCTAATTGCAAGTAAATCCAAAACCTCATCGATTGAAATTCCTTTTCTTTGCATTTTTAGATATATAGAATAATGCCTCTTAATCCTGCTAGATACTGAAAAATCACCTTCTGGCACACCGCCTTGTATTATGCTTTTTTTTACCTTTTGTATGAAAGCATTTAACTTCAGTCTTATTGTTTGTTTGTTATCTAAAAAATATTTATCTATCTTTCTATAAACTTCAGGGAAAATATAATAAAAACTTCTATCTTCTAACTCGTTTTTTAATGTAGAAATCCCAAGTCTATGTGCTATTGGTGCATATACAACTAGAGTTTCTTCAGAGATTCTTAGCCGTTTGTTTTTGGGCATATATTCTAAAGTTAGCATATTATGCATTCTATCGCATAGCTTAACAATTAATACCCTAACATCTTTTATGGAAGTAATTAGCATTTTTCTAAAGCTAAGTGCGGATATTACTAGCTTTTCATTTGTATGAGAAGGAGATAACTCCTCTGCTCTAATAGCTACGATTTTAGTTAGTCCATCAACCAAAGAAGCAACATCATCTCCATAATTACTTCTAACCTCTTCTAAAGTATATTCAGTATCCTCCACCACATCATGCAATAATGCAGCACATATCATCACTTCATCACCACCAAAATGAGCCACAATGCAAGACACAAGTAATGGGTGAGTGATATATGGATCGCCACTTTGTCTTTTTTGATTCTTATGAGCTTCTGTGGCGAACTCTATTGCATTTTTGATTCTAGGCGTTATCTCCGTAATACTCTCCAAAAAGCTAATAGCCTTTTGAGGACTAGAAATTTGAGAAACTTCTCTAAAAAACTCCACTATACAAACCTAGCACAAAAATTAATACTGAATCTCTTCTATCTTATCTAAACCTATTTTACCTTCTGCAACTTCCAATAAAGCAATGTCAGATAATTTATCAACCTTTACATCTTTATTTACAAGAGGCTTTGCACCTTTGCTTAGCTCATCAATTCTTGCAAATAATATATTTGATAATAAGTATCTATCGTAATTTACTCTTTCTAATGCTTTTGATGCAATTTGTTCTATTCTCATTATTACTCCTTAATTAATTTGAAACTCTTGAAAACACTGCATTTTCATCTTTCTGTATTATTTTTAATAAATTACCTTCTAGTAACATATTACATACAACTATTGGTAGTGAATTATCTTTTGCTAATGCTATTGCAGTATCATCCATTACTTTTATATTGTCTTTTAATGCTTGTTCATAGCTTATATTTTTAAGCATTATTGCATCACTAAATTTTGCAGGATCTTTATCATATACTCCATTTACTTTAGTAGCCTTAATTATCATTTCAGATTCTATCTCTATGGCTCTTAGAGTAGCTGCAGTATCTGTTGTAAAGAATGGATTCCCAGTTCCAGCTACAAAAATCACTACTCTACCTTTCTCTAAATGCCTAATAGCTCGTCTATTAATGTAAGTCTCGCACACTTCTTTAATCTCTAAAGCACTCTGCACTCTTACATCAACACCATGATATTCCAATGCCTCTTGCATTGCAATTCCATTTATAACTGTCGCTAGCATTCCCATGTGATCGCCACTAGTTCTCTTAATAAGACCACTCTCTGAAGCACTAACACCACGCACGAAATTCCCACCACCAATTACGATTCCAACTTGCACTCCAAGCGTTACTAGAGATTTTAACTCAAGTGCAATATACTTTAAAATAGAGCTATCAATGCCAAAACCATTCTCACCAGCTAAAGCCTCGCCAGAAAATTTAACTAAAACTCTTTTTATCATATAAAAAACCTTATACATAAATAAAATATTTTATTATAATGAAACATCACTTATAAAGCACTAAATTATCTCATTATTTCATCAGTATTTTGTTGTAATTTTCTTAATTGCTCCTCTTGCAATTTATATGCTTTATCAAATTTTTGTTGCAAATTTACAGAGCCTGAATCTCTTGGAAGATCCTTTCTATCATACAGACTTTCAAAATGCTGCATATGATTTTTGAATGCTTGGTTGCCTTCAATACTATCTATTCTTTTATCTTGTAATTCTTTAGATAAAGAATCTAGGTGCTTTTTTAGATTCTGCTTTAATTCTTTTTGCAAAGGAGTAGTTATATTATCATCGCTTTTATTGCTATCTTGTATAGTTTTGTTTGTGGAAGTATTTGTAGAATTATCATCAAAAGATGAAACATTCCTATAATCATCACAAGCGGTAAAAAACATAAAAACAAAAAGAAATAAAACTCTAAACATAAAAATCTCTAAAATTATTTTATGAATTTATAGCATAATTTGTTAAGATACTTCACACGCCAAGTTAGGAGTTAATATGAAAGATATTTTCTATGATAGTAGAATCTTAGATAAAAAAGCAGAAGAGCATTACTTAATAAATAGCGAATTATTAATGGAAAATGCCGCATTTGGCATGAAAAATCTAATTAACAAAAAACTAAAAAAAGATTCAAAAATCCTTCTAGTATGTGGCAGTGGTGATAATGGTGCTGATGGTTTAGCACTAGCAAGAATGCTATATGAAAAATACAAAATACACATAATAATGCCACTTGGGAGCAAAAGCAACCTAAATAAGATTCAACTAAAAAGGCTAAATAGATTAAATATAACCATAATGGGTATAAATGACATTGAATCTTTAGACTTTGATTGCATTGTAGATTCTCTATTTGGAGTTGGGCTTAGAGGTGAGATAAGCATACAAATAGCAAATCTGATAGATATGCTAAATAAAAAAAACGCACTAAAGATAGCATGTGATATACCAAGCGGTATTGATAGAGATGGGAATTTACAATCATATATAGCCTTTAAGGCACATTATACTTTGAGTATGGGAGCATTAAAAGTGTCTCTATTTAGCGATGTTGCTAAAGATTTTGTAGGCAAGATAAAAATAGTTCCACTTGGAATTGGCTATAACGATTATAAAAAAGATTCAAATATAAAGCTTTTAGAAAAGTGCGACTTTAAGCCTCCATATAGAGATATGCAAAATTGCCATAAAGGAATCTTTGGACATTTAAATGTATTTTTAGGAGAAAAAGAAGGTGCAGCAATAATTTCCTCTCTAGCAGCCTTTAGAAGTGGAGCTGGGCTTGTTAGCGTGATTTCTGACAAAAACATAAATCTCCCACATGAGATAATGCAACAAGATTCAATATCACACAATGTAACTGCAATACTCTTAGGTATGGGATATGGCAGAACAAACGAGATTTTAAAAGAACTATTTTTAAATATAAATATTCCAATTTTGCTAGATGCAGATATTTTCTATCATAAAGATTTTAAAAAACTAGCAGATACAATGCAAAACATCATTCTAACTCCACACCCAAAGGAATTCTTAAAAATTCTAGAGATTCTTTGTAGTGAAAAAATAGACATGGAATCTCTTTTGAAAAATAAAATAGACTATGCAATGAAATTTAGCCAAAATTACCCAAATATAACTCTGCTGCTAAAAGGTGCTAACCAAATAATCGCACAAAATGGAACTATATATATAAATCCACTTGGGACAAATATATTAGCAAAAGGTGGTAGTGGAGATTGCTTAGCTGGGATTATAGGAGGATTATTAGCTCAAGGATATACGACATTACAATCTTGCATTCAAGGAAGTATGCTTCAAGCATTAATATCAAAAAAACTAAGCAAAAAATATGCAAACTTCTCTATAAGCCCACTTGATTTAATAAATCAATTAAGATACATTAAGCACAAATAAAAACAAGGATAAATTATGAATGATAACTTAGTAATAGCAAACAAAACTTTCAAAAGCAGACTAATAGTGGGAAGCGGTAAATACAAAGACTTCAAAACAACTTATGAAGCAACAATGGAATCTGGTGCAGAAATGATAACCGTTGCTGTAAGAAGAGTAAATATCACAAACAAAAATGAAGAAAATTTACTTGATTATTTTAAAAATAGCAATGTAGAATTTTTACCAAATTCCGCTGGTTGTGTGAATGCAAATGAAGCTATAACACTCTTTAGACTTACAAAAGAAGCAACTGGAATTAATTTTATAAAGCTAGAAATAATAGGAGACACACAAAAAACGCTATACCCTGATGCAATAGAAACTCTAAAAGCATGTGAGATTCTAGCCAAAGAAGGATTCATCGTTCTTGCATATACAAATGATGACCCCGTAATTGCAAAGAGATTAGAAGAATGTGGTGCTAGTGCGGTAATGCCTCTTGCAGCACCAATTGGAAGTGGGCTTGGAATCCAAAATAAATACAACATATCTTTCATTAAAGAAGCCATTAAGATTCCTGTAATTGTCGATGCTGGTGTTGGTTGTGCTTCTGATGCCTCTATTGCTATGGAACTTGGTGCCGATGCCGTTCTTACAAATACAGCAATAGCACAAGCTAAAAATCCAATACTTATGGCAAGAGCAATGAAAAATGCAGTCATCGCTGGAAGAGATAGCTTCCTTGCAGGAAGAATCCCTAAAAAACCATATGCAACTGCAAGCTCACCAACTGAAGGTATGCTAGAGTTTGAAAAATAAGTAATAAAAAGTTAAAGAATTTTTTAAAACTCATTCATTATAATGAGAGAGTTTTTATAACACAATTTAAGGAGAATACAATGTTTAAATTAAGAGAATTACCTTTTAGTGAAATTAAAGATTTTATAAGCAAAGAAACCTGTGAGTTCCATTATGGCAAACATCATCAAACATACGTAAACAATCTAAACAACTTAGTAAAAGGTACAGAATTTGAAAATGCGTCATTATTTGAGATTCTAACAAAATCACAAGGCGGAATCTTCAATAACGCAGCACAAATTTACAACCATGACTTTTACTGGGATTGTGTATCACCTGAATCTACAAGCTTAAGCGATGAGTTAGAAAGTGATATAGATTCAAGTTTTGGTAGCTTTGATAAGTTTAAAGAAACATTTTTACAATCTGCTACAACTTTATTTGGTTCTGGTTGGTGCTGGGTGGTATATAATCCATCATCAAAAAAACTAGAAATAAAACAAACAAGCAATGCACAAACACCAGTTACAGATGGACTGATACCAATTTTAGTAGTAGATGTATGGGAGCATGCATACTATGTAGATTATAGAAATGCTAGACCAAATTACTTAGAGAAATTCTTCTCTCATATTAATTGGGAGTTTGTATCAAAAGCACTAGAATGGGCAAAAAAAGAAGGTATGGGCTCTGTTGAATTCTATATTAAATCTTTACATTCTTAATTTAATTTTGCTACAATCCGCACAACAATATGAGGGAGTAGTAAGCAAGAAACTCTTGTGGTAAAATCAACATACTGACTTAATCTTAAGTCTGGTTTTGCCTTAAATTATGAGACTCATATATAACTATACTTACATAGCTATATATGAGTGTTTAGTTCAATTTATCCTATATAGCTAATAAGGGGGCTAAATTGAACGATACTACAAATAATATTAATATCAAAGAATTAGCACAAGCCGATATTGAATCATTATCCAAAAGTTTCAATACAAACATAAAATATGGACTAAGCTCTGAACAAGCATTAAAGAATCAACAAAGATTCGGCAAAAATGAATTTTATAGAGTAAAAAAACAATCAATTATTCAAAAAATAATTTATGCAACAACAGAACCTATAATATTGTTGCTTTTATTTGCTGCTTTTTTAGCAGTTTGTATCAATGTATATGAATACATTTATCACAATAATTCCAACTTCTTAGAATGCATAGGGATCCTAATAGCAATATCTCTATCAATAGCCATCACAATTATCATGGAAGATAGGAGCGCTAAAGCATTTGAAGCATTAAATGATATAAACAATGGAAATCTAATTAAAACAATAAGAAATGGCGAAATCTCACTAAAACCACAAAATGAACTAGCAGTTGGAGATATAATCATTCTTGAAAGTGGCGATAAAATACCTGCCGATTGCAGAATTATAGAATCTAAAAGCTTAGGTGTAATGTGCGATGAATCAAGTCTAACTGGAGAGAGCAAACACACAACAAAAAGTCAAACACTAGAAAGCCAAGATTCAACTAATACATACAAAAACATACTATATAGTGGTTGCTTTATCACTCAAGGAAGTGTAAAGGCCATGTGTATTGCTGTTGGATATGATACAGAGTTTGGTAAAATTGCAAGCGCATTAAATACAAGCTCAAAAACAACTACACCACTCCAAGAAAAACTTAAAAAACTAAGTCATAAAATAACTATACTTGGCGGTAGTGCAGCATTGCTAGCCTTTATAATACAGGTTATATTTTTAAGCTTTAGAGATTTAGAGACTGAAACTCTAATTGAGCACATAACAGAGGCATTTATCTCAAGTATCGTTTTAATAGTAGCTTCAGTGCCTGAAGGGCTTCCTACAATAGTCGCTGTATTACTTGCATTAAATATAGTAAAAATGTCCAAACAAAATGCTCTAGTAAAAAAGCTAGTAGCATGTGAAACTATAGGCTGTGTAAATATTATATGTTCGGATAAAACAGGGACATTAACAAAAAACCAAATGTCAGTAGAGAAAGAATATATACACAATAAAATAGAAGATGTGTTATTAAACTGCATCTTAAATTCAACAGCAGATATTGCATACAAAGATTCAAACTATCAATTCTTAGGTAACCCAACAGAATGTGCATTGCTTGTATTTAGTCATAAAAATAGAATAGATTATAAAGAGATTCGAGAAAAGCATAAAATTGTAAATTCATTTCCTTTTTCTTCACAAACAAAAAATATGACTAGTGTTGTAAAAATAGAAAATAATTTAATATGCTTTAGTAAAGGAAGTCCAGAAGTTATACTTGCACAATGCAATTTGGACAATAAAACTTTAAAAAATATAACAGAAAAAATATCAAAACTACAAGAACAAGCATATAGGATTCTAGCTTTCTCTCATAAGTTTTTAGATACTAATAATAGCAATAAAAAGGAACTTGAATCTAATATGATTTTTGATGGTTTTGTGGCTATTTTAGATCCATTAAGAGATGATGTAAAAGAAGCTATAGCAAACTGCATGAAAGCAGGAATTGACATAAAAATACTAACAGGAGATAATCTAAAAACCGCACAAGCAATAGGAAAGCAACTAGAAATAATAGATAAAGACCATCTAGTCTTTGAAGCAAGTAAATTAGAATCTCTAAGCAATGATGAACTATGCAAACTATTACCAAAGATAAAAATAATAGCTCGTTCAACACCGAGCACAAAAATGCAAATAGTAAATGCCCTAAAAGAACAAGGAAATGTGGTAGCGCTAACAGGAGATGGCATAAATGATGCTCCTGCATTAAGAAATGCAGATGTCGGTATTGCAATGGGCATTAGCGGGACTGAAGTATCAAAAGAGGCAAGTGATATAGTATTATTAAATGATAGCTTCTCAACAATAGTCAAAGCGATAGAATGGGGGCGTGGAATCTATAAAAACTTCCAAAGATTCATACAATTCCAGCTAACCGTTAATATCTCATCAGTTATTATTGTATTATCTGCAGTTATTATGGGATTTACAGCACCTTTTAGTGCATTGCAACTTTTATGGGTGAATCTAATAATGGACGGACCTCCGGCTTTGACTTTAGGCTTAGAGCCAATTTCAAAAAATCTACTCAAAGAAAAGCCAATAAAAAGAGATTCAAATATCATTACAAAAAATATGTTTATTTCTATTTTTGTAAATGGAATCTTTATAGCAACAATTTGTCTATTGCAGTATTTTACGAACTTTTTAAGCGTAGCAGAATCTGAGAGGAATACAACTTTATTCACCTTATTTGTGTTATTTGCATTATTTAATGCCTTTAATGCTAGAGAATTAAATAATAATAGTATCTTTAAAGACATAAGTAGCAACAAAATAATGCTAGGCACATTTATAATTACTTTTGCAATGCAAGTTTTAATTGTTGAGTTTGGAGGAAGTGCATTTCATACCACGCCACTAGAGCTAGAGACATGGTGCAAGATTTTACTAATAAGCAGTAGTATAATAATACTAGGTGAGATAACTAGAACCTCTTTGAAATTATTCTCAAAAACAAATTAACACACATATTAGTATCCCTATTGAATATGGATACTAATATCAATACTTATAAAGAGCAACATAAACCCATAATACATACTAAAAAATCACATGGCAAATATGAAGAACAATTAAGTGGTGTCCACGATGCGATTCGAACGCATGACCTCACGATTAGGAATCGTGTGCTCTATCCAGCTGAGCTACGAAGACATTATGAAAGTAAAATAAGGAAACCCCAAAAGGGGAAAAGAAGAAGTTATTTTTTAGCAGCCGCAACAGCGTCTTTAAGACCTTTACCAGCTTTGAATTTAGGAACGAACTTATCTTTTGTTTTATATTTTTTGTTTGTTCCCGGAACTGTTCCTTCTTTACCTTTTTGTAGAACAGATTCAAATTTACCAAATCCTACTAATTCAATGCTTTCTTTTTTAGCTAGAGCTTTCTCAACTGCTAGAACAAAAGAGCTAATTGCTTTTTCAGCTTCTTTTTTAGTCTCGTATTCTCCTACTTTTTTTACTAAATCTACAAATTCTGCCTTGTTCATTTTAGAACCTCCATAAAATTGAAATACACACTATTCTAACACATATTTTAAGGGATTTCAAGCATTCATAACATTTTTATGTAATTTTTAATACTCATTAATAATGATTTTTGTAGAATGCTCATAAAAATTTATTTTATGGAGAACTTAATGGCATTAAAAGTTGCAGTAAATGGAACTGGTAGAATTGGACTATGTGTATGCAAGATTCTAGGAAATAGAGATGATATCAATCTAGTAGCAATAAACACAACAATGCCAACTGATACACTGATACATTTATTAAAATACGATTCTGTTCATATAGGAAGCGAAATAAAAAAAATAGATGAAAATATAATAAACATAGGAAAACAAAAAAATATAAAAATAGTAAGCACTAGAGATATAAAAGAGACAAATTTTGGCTCATATGGTGCAAAGGTAGTTATCGAATGCACCGGTGCATTTAATGATATAAATAAGGCAAAAGCACATCTATATGGTGGAATACAAAAGGTGGTCATATCAGCTCCAGCAACAGATACACCTACATTTGTATATGGAGTAAATCATAACTCATACAATGGAGAAGAAGTAATTTCAAATGCAAGTTGCACCACAAATGCTCTAGCACCTCTAGTGAAGATTCTACATTTGAATCTAAAAATAAAAAGCGGACTTATGACAACAATACACAGCTATACAAATGATCAAAATCTAGTAGATTCAAAACATAAAGACCTAAGAAGAGCAAGAGCAGCTGCACTCAATATGATACCAACTTCAACTGGGGCTGCAAAGGCTATTGGACTTGTATTACCAGAGCTTCAAGGAAAACTAAATGGACTATCAATTAGAGTTCCTACGCCTGATGTTAGCATGGTTGATTTAAGTTGTATAGTAGAAAAAGGTATAACTAAAGAATCCATAAACGAACTATTTGCAAATTATGCAAATGGTGAGATGAAAGATATTTTGTTAATCGATAACGAAAAGCGTGTATCTGGTGATTTTATAGGATTCCCACATAGTGCAATTTTTATTCCTGATTGCACATTTGTTACAGATGAAAATCACATAAAAATATGTGCATGGTATGACAATGAATGGGGGTATTCTACGAGATTAGTAGATATGACTTCTTTTGTAGGTAATTACAATTAATGCTTATATTGGATAATAACTATACTAATTTTCTAAAAAATCAAAATCTATTTAGCACAGAGAATTCAGAACTATTCTTTCAAAAGGTATTAATAGAAAAAAATAGTCATATAAGTGGATACTATGACTTACCTTTTGCCAAAAATGAAGAAATCTTTTCATATATGGAACAAAATAAAGCGTTTATAGACACAATTAAAAACATGATAATAATAGGCATAGGAGGTAGCTCTCTAGGCACTAAGGCAATAGATACAATGCTATCTCATCAGCCACATAGAAGAAAAATCAAATTAAGATTCCTAGAACACACAGATCCAATAATGATTCAAAAAGAACTAAGAAGAATCAAATATGAAGATACGCTATTTATTGTTATTTCAAAATCTGGACTAACAATTGAAACTACTTCTCTTTTTAAATATGTATTACATAAGTATAAACTACTAGATAACAATAAAAAGAAACATCTACTAACAATAAGCGATCATGAATCTCCACTATTTAAATGGAGTAATGCAAATAATATAAAAGCATTTGCTATAAACCAAAACATAGGCGGTAGATTTTCTGTTCTTAGCACAATAGGACTTTTACCTCTTGCCATACTTGGATATAACATACAATCAATCCTAAATGGTGCTGCCATTACAAACAATAACTTTTTTAACGACAAAAATAATCAGATTCTAAAAAAGGCGCTATTCTTAGCCAAGAATGAAAATAACTTCCCTATAAATGTACTATTTTCATACAGTAGTGTTTTTAGGCATTTTAACTCATGGTATGTTCAGCTATGGGGAGAATCTTTAGGTAAATTAGATGTGTATAAAAAAAGACGCGGTTTAACTCCAATTGCACTAATAGGAAGCATAGATCAACATTCTTTCTTGCAATTAATAATGCAAGGACAAAAAAACAAAACAATAACATTCCTAAATGCAGAAAAACTATCTCAAAAACAAGTATTTATCCCAAATATTAGCCTACAAGGTATGGAAAGCACAGATTTTGTAAATAAAACCTCATTTAACACATTGTTAAAACTACAATGCATATCAACCAAAGAAAGTATAATCTCACAAAATATCCCAGTAGATTCAATTACCCTCTCAAACCTCACAGAAAGCAGTGCTGGAGAATTAATATTCTATTATGAACTACTAACTTCATGTGTCGGTATCTTGCTACAAATTGATACATACAATCAACCGGGAGTTGAGTTTGGTAAAAAAATACTAAGAGAAAAATTTACACATTCATAAAAAATTTTTACGATTTTTTACGATTTTTTATCTAATCCTGCATATAAAATCTTACAATGTTTATAACTTCAACATTAAGGAAGAAACATGGGGTTTATAGATGAAATAAAAAATAAAGCCAAAAAAGATAAGAAGACTATAGTTCTACCAGAATCTGATGATATAAGAATGCTTGAAGCTGCAAGCAAAGTCTTAAATGAAGGTATAGCTAATATCATTCTAGTTGGTGATGAAAGAGATATAAAAACAAAAGCAAATGGTCTAAATTTAGATAATGCAACTTTTATTGATCCGAAATCTTGCGATGAGTTAGATTCTTATGTCGAGCTTTTTGTGAAACTAAGAGGGCACAAGGGCTTAAGTGAGAGTTCTGCAAGAGCTATGTTACTTGAAAATCCACTATATTTTGGAGTAGCACTTGTAAAAAGTAAGGTAGCACACGGCATGGTAGCTGGAGCTATAAACTCTACTTCTGATGTTTTAAGAGCATCACTACAAATACTTGGCACAAATAAAGATTCAAAACTTGTATCATCATTTTTTGTTATGGTTGTGCCAAATTGTAGCTATGGAGAAAATGGAGTTTTTATATTCTCTGATTGCGGTTTGGTTCAAAATCCAAACTCTGAAGAATTAGCAAGCATTGCAATAGATTCTGCAAAAAGCTTTAAAGCACTAGTAAATAAAGAACCAATAGTTGCTATGTTATCTCACTCTACAAAAGGAAGTGCAAAACATGCAGATATAGATAAAATAATACAAGCAACACAAATAGCCCAACAATTAAATCCAAATCTAGCAATCGATGGTGAATTCCAATTAGATGCAGCAATAGTTCCAAGCATAGGAAAATCAAAAGCACCAAATAGCAACATAGCAGGAAATGCTAATGTGCTTATATTCCCCGACTTAGATGCTGGAAACATAGGCTATAAACTAGTTCAAAGATTAGCAAATGCAGAAAGCTATGGACCAATCACACAAGGGATTTCAGCACCTGTAAATGACCTATCTAGAGGTTGCAGTAGCGAAGATATAATAGGTGTAATAGCAATAACAGCACTTCAAGCACAACAACAAGGAGAATAATATGGATATCTTAGTAATTAATTGTGGTAGCTCATCATTAAAATATCAACTAATAAATACAGAAACAGAAGAAGTCTTAGCAAGTGGATTATGCGATAGGATAGGTATAAATGATGGCAAATTTCACTACAAACCAAAAAATGGTGAAAAAATAGTTAAAAATGCAGACTTAAAAGACCATGAAGTAGCGGTAAAAATGGTTTTAGAGACATTAGTAAATAAAGAATTTGGAATTATATCTTCACTCAATGAGATAAAAGCCATAGGTCATAGAATCGTCCATGGTGGAGAGCACTTCACTCATTCTGCAATAATAAATGATGAAGTAATAAGACATATACAAGAATGCTCTGACCTTGCTCCACTGCATAACCCAGCACATCTGCTAGGGATTAATGCTTGTAAGCATTTAATGCCAAATACACCAATGGTTGCAGTCTTTGATACTGCATTTCATCAAACTATGCCTCCTAAGGCTTATATTTATGGACTTCCATACGAATACTACGAAAAATACAAAATAAGAAGATACGGATTTCATGGAACAAGTCATAGTTATGTATCAAAAAGAACAGCAGAATTCTTAGGGATTCCACTTGAGAATTCTAAAATCATAACATGTCATCTAGGCAATGGCTCAAGCATATGTGCAATAGAAAATGGCAAAAGTGTAGATACAAGCATGGGATTAACTCCGCTAGAAGGCTTAGTTATGGGAACTAGAAGCGGTGATATAGACCCTGCAATAATAGACTACATAGCGCAAAAAGAAAACCTAAGCACAGCAGAAATAACAAATATATTAAACAAAAAATCGGGCGTTCTTGGTATTTCTGGACTATCGAGTGATTTTAGAGATTTACTTGCTGCTGATGAAGAGGGCAACTTAAAAGCTAGATTTGCTAGAGAAGTATTTGCATATCATGTGGCAAAATATATAGGTTCATATACAGCCGCTCTAAAAGGAGTTGATGCTATATCTTTCTGTGCTGGTGTTGGTGAGAATGCTAAATTCATAAGAGGAAAGATAGTATCACAACTAGAGTTTTTGGGTATCACACTAGATGAGAAAGCAAACTTGGAAACAATAGGAAAAGAAGGGATAATTTCAACAAAAGATTCAAAAGTCAAAGTATGTGTAATCCCAACAAATGAAGAACTAGTAATTGCAAGAGATACAAAAGAATTAGTATCAAAAATGATATAATTTTTGCTTTTGATAAAGGATACTTTTGCAAGATTGGTTTATAGACTATTTAAAGTTAGAATACAAAAAATACATAAGCCTAATGGCAAGATCACTAAACATTCAAGATCTAGCCTTAGGTTCATCGCACGGCAACTATGGCTACATACCAAATAATAATGGATTCAACCTAGCAAACACTTCACAAGACTTATATACTTCATATAGTTTATATTTGTATGTGCAAAATTTGCCATTACTAAAAAATATTTTCTTATTTTATTCTATCTTCTCTCCGGGATACAACTTAATTCTAAGTGGCGAATCTCACTTTGCAACAATATATAAATTACTATACAATATAGACTATAATAAAATCGCCCCCCCCCCCGCAGATAAATATCATATCTAAATAACATATACTCATATTCCCTAAATGAATTAGTGGCCTATAAAAGAAGTCTAACAATACAAAACTACAATGAGTTTTTAAATTATACTGGCGAATCTTTATGGACATTCTTTATACAAACATAGATTCTAAGATAAGAGCCTCACAACATCTAAAGCAACTATCATATGGTAATTTGCAAAATCAATTTTTAATAGCAATGCAAGAATTAGCAATGATTAACAATCATAATTTATATATAGTAATCCCACCAGCAAGAGAAGATTACAAATCCCACATACCAAGTTTGGATTCTATATTTGATGATTTGATAAATATTTCTAAAAGCTATCCACTAAAAATCATAAACTTCTTTTATGATAACGATTTTACAAATGAGCATTTTGGCGATACAGACCACCTAAACCAAATGGAGCTAAACTCCTAACAAGCAAGATTTATAATCTAATCTAATCTTGCTTATCTAAATACCTCTCATCAAAAAGACTATTTAAATGCACATTGCTTAATGCAACTTTTAAAGATGTAAAGAAATCCGGATTCTTCTCTTCCATGTCTTTTAACATTTGCTTTGTATTTTCTCTAGCATATGGGCGTTTATCGTCATTTTGCCACATGATAGGACAATTACAATCAGGTGCGATATATATGTTATTATGAGCTATAAAGTCAATAATCTGCCTCTCTCTGACAAAAATCAAAGGGCGAATCACATACAAACCATTTTCAGCCTTATAAATAGGAGGCATAGAACGCAAAGCACCATTATAAGTAAGATTCATCATAAAGCTTTCAGCTGCATCATCTAAATGATGTGCAAGAGCAACTTTATTATACCCTCCCTCTAATGCCTTAGAATACAAAGCACCTCTACGCATACGAGAACAAAAGCTACAATAAACCGTTCCTTCCCTTTTATTCTCCTCTAAAATCTTATAAATATCAGTCCTATAAAGCTCATAAGGAATCTCATTTTTCTCACAATATTCAAATATATAATCATACTCACCACCACGCCCATAATCAACGGTTAGTGCTTTAAATTCAAAATTAAAAGGTGCATATTTTTTAAGCCTTGCTAGAAGTGTGGCTAAAAGCATAGAATCCTTCCCACCACTAAGCCCCAATAAAACCCTATCACCCTCTTTTATAAGTCCAAGTCTAGCATTTGTCTGTCCGGTTATTTTTAATATTTTTTTACTAATTTCCATTTTGCTACTCTTTAAACTTATCTCGTAAATGTATTTTTATAAAATCCATAATTTCCTGCTCTTCTAACAAATGTTTATCATACTTGATAACTGCTTTACGCTCACTCTCATTAATATACCACTCTAATATCCCCACAAGCTCAACAAGTACCTCTAAATCTTCTCCACGCGTATGCTCACACAATGGTAGATAAAGATTCTTCTGAAAAGTAGGGTTTGCCAAGAATGCAAAAAGTAATATCCACAAAAACGAAGCAATCACAACAAACATGCTAATAGACAACATTCCAAAAAAATCATAAAAATGCCCACCAATAAGCGCCCCTACAAAAGTCCCCAAATATCCAAATGAAGTAAAGATTCCTAATGCACTTCCTTTTTGATGTGCTTTACAATACCTACTAGCAAGGCTTTGCATAATAGGCTCATGCATAGAAAACCCAATAAAAAACACAAAGATTCCAGCAATAAATGCCCACTTATTATCACTAAGCATCAATAAATAAGCAATAACAAAAAACAACACACCAGTTACCATTACACTTTTAAATTTGCCCTTTTTCTCTGCGATAATTGCCGCAGGCGCCATTGATAGAAGCCCTAAAATACTAGCAGGAATATATACTTTATAAAGCTCCTCTTTTGGCATTTCAAATCCCTTTACAAGTGCAATAGGAATAATCAAAAACGCCAAAGTCATGAATCCTTTTTGCAAGAAATTTGTAAGATTCATAATTTGTAAATTTTTATTTTTAAAAATCAAACTATATTCATTTGTGTTTGCATTAAAACTATAGGTTATCTTTGGTGCTTCAGGCACAGAGACAAAAAGCAAAACAATACCAAAAATAGCTAAAACAAAAGTAATCCAAAAAAGATTCGACACACCATAAATTCCACCAATTATAGGACCAACAATCATAGCAACCACAAAAGATAGAGAAATAGTAGCCCCCATAAACGCCATTGCCTTTGTGCGTTTTTCTTCATTTACCAAGTCTGCAATCATGGCACTAACCACGCCACCAACAGCACCAGCACCCTGCAAAAATCTACCTATAATCAACATATAAATATCATCACTCAAAGCACAAATAGCAGAACCAATAGCAAAAATAATAAGCCCTAAAGCTATCATACTTTTTCTACCAAACTTATCACTTAAAAATCCAAAAGGAACTTGAAATATAACTTGAGTGAGTGCGTATCCACCCATAGCAATACCTATTAAAATAGGAGTTGCACCACTAAGCGAAAAAGCATATAAAGATAAAAGTGGCATTACTACAAATAACCCAAAAAATCTAGCACCTAAAATCAAGCTTAAAGGTAATGTTTTTTGCAATAAATCTTTCAATATAAAACTCCATTTTTGATAAAATGTGAAGCAAAATTGTATCTAAACTATTTTAAACGAGGCAACAATGAGAATAATTTTAGCAAGTTCCAACAAAGACAAAATAAAAGAAATCAGAGAAATCTACAATAATTTTCAAGTTTTATGTTTTGATGAATTAATACCAAGTTTTGAAATAGAAGAAAATGGAAATAGCTTTAAAGAAAATGCACTAATAAAATCAAAATGTGTATTTAACACTCTAAAAACACAGAATCTATTACACAAAACGGATATTGTCATATCTGATGATAGTGGTATTTGTGTGGATTTATTAAATGGAGCTCCGGGAATTTATAGTGCAAGATATAGCGGTGGAAATTCAAAAGATAATTTAGAAAAGCTAATAAATGAAGTAAAAAGATTTGAATCCCAAACTTCAAAGGCACACTATTGTGCGTGTATAGCAATTAGTAGCTTTTTTGGAGACTTTAGCACACATGGATTCATGCATGGATTTGTAATAGCAGAAAAAAGAGGAGAAAATGGCTTTGGATATGATCCGATATTTATCCCAAATGGCTTTAATAAAACCCTAGCAGAACTATCAGCACAAGAAAAAAATCAAATATCACATAGATACAAAGCACTAAAACTAGCTAAGTATATAATAGAAGCAATAGGCAATTAGCCTTTACTTCTCTGCTAATATTTGAATCTTTTCACCATCCAATAACACGTATAATTCTTTTGTTCCCCTAAAAGAATAGCTAGGTGCTTTATAATCTTCAAAGAAACTAATTCTAAACATATTTCTATTTCCATCATTTGGATATGGAGATACATTTATTTTGCTAAAAGTTATTGTTTTATCTTCTTTTTTGTTAAAGATTCTTCTTTTATTCTCTGCAAATTCATCAAATCTAGCACCATCAAACCTAATAAACTCATCTTTACTATAAAAGCTCAGATAAGATTCAATATCATTCACCTTCCATGCCTCTTTCCATGCAAACAAGTTTGCAAGTATGCTTGAAAGCTCATCTATATTTGTTTCTTTAATCTTATTGTCATATGTGATTAATAATGCTTCTTTGTGATTTATTAAGCCATCAACTTGTGTTAAAAAATTATTTTCAATAGCAATACAACCTCTAGTATTTAGCTCTTCTCTATTTCCATTTAGTGGCATACCATGAATCCATATCCCATATCCCGTTCTTTTATGTAGCTTATCATATAGATTTGGATATGAAGTATCATAGGCCAATGGACCATAATATTGATCTAGCCCACTAAGTCTAGCCTTTAGCTCATATACACCAATTGGGGTGGCTAAGTCTCCTTCTTTTTGCTTATGCCCACCTTTTGAACCAACCAGGCTATTTACATTTATCTTCTCCACCCATTTGCCATTATCCATGCTATACAACTTTAGCTTTGGCTTCTCCAAACTAGGAGAATCTTTAGTCGCCACAAACAAGAAATTAACACTCTCATAGTATCCATATCGCACATCTTTATCTTTTAGTGCATATTTCCAATATTCCCTACTTTGCAGAGTTTCATCTATTTTTTTCTCTAATGCGCTAACTCCGCCATTTCTGTAAGTTTCAATCCAAGCATATTCATTTGCATAAACAAAAATGCTAAGAAATAAAAACAACACAACTTTCATACAAACTCCTTAAAAATCGAAATTATAGCCAACTTTTTTTAGCATTTCTTTCTCTTTAGACCAATTTGGCACTACCTTAACAAACAACTCCAAATACACCCTCTTGCCTAAAAATCTTTCAATCTTAACCCTACAATCCTTGCCTATCCTTTTTATTGTAGCACCACACTTTCCGACTACTATCCCCTTTTGACTATCTTTTAGCACGATTATAGTAGCTCTTATTACATCTACACTTTCTTTTTCTGTATATTTATTTATCATCACATCACTCTCATAAGGTAGTTCATCACTCAAAAACGCAAAGCAAGATTCCCTTATTATCTCTTTTACTATTTCTTTTGTAGATTCAGGACTTAGAATCTCTTGATCATAGTAGTATGGATTTTGTGGTATATATTTGGATATTGCTTTTAGCAAACTCTCCAAGCTTTTATCATCTTTATAAGATACTGGTATTAGCTCTTCATATACACCACTATATTTTTCATATTCTTTTATCTTTGATAAAAGCTCATCTTTACTCACCATATCAGCTTTGCTAAGGACCAAGATATGCTTTTTTTTATTTTTATTTAACTCCAAAAACTCTTCATAAAACGAAATTCTATCACTAGCAGGAGCTAAAAAGATTAAAAAATCACAATCATCTAACGCCTTTAGTGCTTCTTTTAGCATATATTCATTAAGTAGTTTTTCTTGTTTATGAATCCCGGGAGTATCGACAAATATTATTTGTGTATCCTCCCACATGACAATTACATTTAGTCTCTTTCTAGTCGCATTTGCCTTGTGCGATACAAGTGCTAATCTCTCTCCTAAAAGTGCATTTAATAGAGTGCTTTTCCCAGCATTAGGTCTCCCAAGTAATGCAACAAATCCAGCCTTGCTATCCATTATAATATATACCTAGTAACATCACTATCTTCTACTAATACATCTAGCTTTTCTTTTACTAAAGATTCAGTGATTTCCACACTCTCTCCGCTATACTTTTCAGCTTCAAAGCTAATATCCTCTATAACTCTTTCAACCACCGTGTGCAATCTTCTAGCGCCTATATCATCAGTTTTTTCATTTGCCATTTGAGAGTAGTGAGCTAACGCTCTTATTGCCTCATCTTTAAAGATTAATTTCACATTCTCAACCCCAAGTAATGCTTCATATTGTCGTAAAATAGAGTTCTTAGTCTGTGTTAGAATCTTATATAACGCCTCTTCATCTAAGCTATCTAGCTCCACCCTTAATGGGAATCTCCCCTGAAGCTCGGCTATCAAATCGCTAGGCTTACTAAGGCTAAATGCACCAGCAGCGATAAATAATATATGATCAGTCTTCACACTACCATATTTTGTATTTACCAAGCTCCCCTCAACAATAGGCAATAAATCTCTTTGCACACCCTCTTTACTAGGATCTTGCCTGCCTTGAGAGTTTGAACTAACAGCAACCTTATCAATCTCATCTATGAAAATTATCCCGCTATTCTCCGCTCTCTTTATTCCCTCTTGCTTGATACTCTCCATATCTAGCAGAGATTCACTAGCTTCAATCTTTAATAAATCCTTTGCTTCTTTAATTGTTACTTCTTTTTTAGGATTCTCTTTTGACGCACTAAAAACCTTAGCTATCGTCTCTTGCACCTTAATTATCTCAACAGGCACATTTCCATCTTCGACTTCTACTTGTCTTTTTGGAGTATTTATCTCTATTTTTAAATTATCCATCTCACCATTTATTACTCTATTTTTCATTCTCTCACTAGCTACTTTATATTCTTCCACCTTCTGCTCACTAGCACCTTTTGGTAGCGGTGGTATTAGCTTTTCTACTATTTTGTTTAATACATAATCTTCTATTTTTTCGGCATTTTTTTCTTTTTGCTCCTCTTTTACTAATGCAATAGAAGCAAAAACTAGATCTCTAACCATAGATTCCACATCTCTACCGACAAACCCAACTTCAGTATATTTACTAGCCTCAACTTTAACAAAAGGAAGCCCCATTATCTTTGCCATTCTCCTTGCTATTTCTGTTTTACCCACACCAGTTGAACCTATCATTAGTATGTTTTTTGGCATTACTTCTTCTTGAATATCTTTTGGAAGTTGTAATCTTCTATATCTATTTCTTAAAGCTATGGCTACCACCCTTTTTGCCTCATTTTGCCCTATAATGTATTCGTCTAAATAAGCTACAATCTCTCTAGGCGTCATATTTGCATTTTCCATTATTTAAGCTCCAAAATTTTTATATTATTATTTGTATATATACATAGTTCACCAGCTATTTTTAGAGATTCTAAAACTATTTCTTTTGGCTCTAGCTTTCCAAATCTATCTAATGCCCTAGCAGCAGATAACGCATAGTTCCCACCACTACCAATAGCAGCTATCTTCCCATCTTCTGGCTCTATTACATCTCCAGTTCCACTTAGTATATATATGTGTTCCTTATTTAATACTATCATCATAGCTTCTAATCTTCTTAGATACTTATCCTTTCTCCATTCTTTAGAGAACTCCATTACAGACTTTAGCAAATCTCCCTTTTTATTCTCCAAAATTCTCTCAAACATCTCAAACAAAGTAAATGCATCAGCAGTGCTACCAGCAAACCCACTTAGAATCTTACCGCCACATAGTGTCCTAATCTTTGTAGCATTGCCCTTAAAAACACAATTTCCCAAAGTAACCTGCCCATCTCCACCAATCACCGCATATCCATCGCCTCTATAGGCTAATATAGTAGTAGCATGAAACATTACTTAGCCTCTACATCTACTTTTAGCTTAGCATTAATGCCATGTCCTAGCTTTACCTCTACTTCATAGATTCCAGTAGATTTTATAGGAGACTTTAGCTCTATACTTTTCTTATCTATCTCTACTCTATATTCACTTAGTGCATTTGCTATATCTTCTTTTGTTATAGCTCCATATAGTGAGCCATTTGCACCTACCTTTTGAACTATTTTTAGAGTTATTTCTTCTATCTTTTTAGCAGTCATTTCCATTAGTGATCTTTGTTCGGCATTTTCTTCTGCTATTTTCTTTTGCATTGCTTTATATTTATTTATAACTTCATTTGTAGCAGCACTTGCCATACCCTTTGCTATTAGGAAGTTTTTCCCATAGCCATCTTTTACTTCACATATTTCACCTTTCTTGCCAAGTCCTCTTACATCTTGTAATAATAATACTTTCAAAACAAA